>JAAYZL010000042.1 GCA_012514855.1 Clostridiales bacterium | reverse complement strand
GACAAAGAAATGGATCGGGAAGCGGACAGATGAACATGGACGAAGCTCTGTTCTTCGACAGAATGCCCCCGATGCGCTCGGTCTACGCGGCGCTCCGGGAAAGGCTCGTCGAGAAATACCCGGTCATGCGGGTGAAGGTCGACAAGACCCAGATTTCCTTCCGCAACAGGCATCTGTTCGCGATGGTCTCGCTGCCGCTCCGCCGCATGAAGGGCGCCCCGGAGGTCTATATGCTCGTCTCGTTCGGCGTCCCGTATCGGCTGGATTCGCCGCGCATCGTTCAGGCGGTGGAGCCGTACCCCAACCGCTGGACGCACCATGTGCCGGTCGCGCGCGAGGAGGATCTGGACGCCGAGCTCATGGGGTGGCTGGACGCCGCGTTTCACTTTTCGATGGCGAAGTGAGCTTTGCTTCGGAGGGATAGCATGACCGGCGGGCGCTTGCCTGTCAAAGGAGATGATTGCATGCCGGTTTCGATCGTCGCGCCGTGCGGGTTGATCTGCGACCTGTGCTCGGGCTTTCAGAGGCGGAAGAACAGGTGCGCGGGCTGCACCGCGGAGGGCGAAAAACCCACTCTCTGCACGACATGCTCCATTGTGCGCTGCCCGGAGAAGGGCGGGGATTCAAAGAGGTTTTGCAGCGCTTGCTCAAAATTCCCGTGCAGGCGCCTGAAGGCGCTCGAAAAGAGGTATGCGACGAATTACGGCGAGAGCCTGATGGAAAATTTCCGGCAGATCGGCGAAAAGGGGCCGGATCGGTTTTTGTCGGAGGCGGGGGAAACCTGGAGTTGTTCGGAATGCGGGGCGCTGCTGTGCGTCCACCGCCCGAAGTGCCCCAATTGCGAGGCGCAAAACCCGCATTACAAGAGGGTCGGGAAGGGAGTTAACCCATAGAGGGGATCGGGCTTCCGCATTTGCGGCGCGAGCCCGATTTCTTTTCGGCTCGGCGAAGGGTTTTACCTGAGGGACTTCATGCGAGACGAGCGAGCAGTTCCCGCGAGCGCCCGCCGGACGGCCAAAGCGCCGCCGGGGGGAAAGAAATATTTAAAAGCGCGACAGGAACCCGCGATGATATGAGGAAATTAACAAATATGGCGTAAAATGGATACGGCCGCTGTCACGGGGCGCGCCACGCGAATGGTCTGAGGAGAAGAAGGAGAGGATTGCGATGGGTGAGAGAACGGGAAGGGCGGCCCCCCTCAAGATGATTTGGTTCTTCTGCTGCCTTGGTTTTCTGCTGACGGCGGCGCTGCTCGGCGTGGCCCTGGGCGGACGCAACTTCATGACGGCGATGAACTTCCGAAACGTGCTGATTCAGTTTTCGGGGCCCTGCCTGATGGCCTTCGGCATGGCGCTGACCTTCGCCACGGGCTGTCTGGATGTGTCGCAGGCCGGCGTCGGCGCGCTGGTGTCCGTGATCATCGGCGCGATGGTGAACAACGGCGCCGGCGAAGGGGCGGCCGTGTTCTGCGCGCTTATGGTCGGCATCGCCGTGGGTTCCCTCAACGGCCTGTTCGCGGCGCTGTTTCGCCGAAGGACGATGCTGATCACCTTTGCCATCACCGCGGGCTCGCTGTATTTCCTGCGGGGCATCGCCATGCTGGTCTCCGACGGGAAGCCCCTCAATTTGAGCGGCGGCGTGAACTTCATCGCCATGCTTGCGCGCGCGGGGCTCATGCCGTTTCTGCTGTGCATGGTGCTGTGCGCTCTGCCGTTCGTGCTCTTCAGCGTGACCAAATCCGGCAGGTACCTCTTCCACGCCAGCGAGGTCGGCGAGCGCGATGCGCGCACCGGCGGCCAGCGCTTCTGGGCCTGCTTCCTCTCGGGGGTGCTCGCGTCGGTGGCGGGCATCCTCATGACCGGCAGGCTGGGCTCAGGCATGGCGATCGCCTTTCAGGGGAGTGAGTTTACGCTGCTGGCCATCCTCCTGGGCGCCGGCGTGGCGATTCCCAATCTGGCCCACCGAAAGGGCGAGGCAGCCTTCGGGCTGGGCAGCGTGATAATCGCCGCGCTGTCGATGACGATGTGGAACAATATGCTCACCCTGGCGGGCGTCAACCCCTACATCCAATCTACGTTCACAGGCGCGATCATTTCGCTGTTCGCCATCGTCAACGCCCTCTTCTGCATCCCCATGCGCCTCCCGCAGGGTCCGTCGACGGTGGCGGGGGAACCGCAGCCATATCCCCATTCCGCGCCGGTCGCGCAGACAGCGCCGGCCGCCCCGACAGCGCCGGCCGCCCCGACAGCGCCGGCCGCGCCGGCCGCGCCGTCCGCGCCGTCCGCGCCGGACCGCGAGTCTGGGATCTACGCCGAGATCGGCCGCCTGTACGACCTGTTCAAGGAGGGAGCGCTCTCGAAGGAGGAGTTCGAGGATCGCAAAAAAGAGCTGCTCTCGGGGCTTTAGTGCGCCGAACGCACAGCGCCTTCCGGCCGCGTCGGTCGGAGGGCGCTGTTTTGTTTTTTGTCGGCGGGCAACCATCCGGAACAGCGCGATCATCCGGTTCATTTTCATAAAAAACACGCCTTTCCTTTACACCCCGCCGGAGGCAATAGAGGAAAGGCGTTGGTCGGTCCGGCGAAAAACATTCATAGGTCTGGCAGCGGAGGGACTTCCTCCGGACTCTGCCGGGAAGCCGCGAAAATCCCTGCGGCACAGGGCTTTTACGCGCTCTTCCTGACCCCCACCTTGTCCGCGATCAGCGCGATGAACTCCCCATTGGTCGGCTTGTCGTCGGGGGAGAGCACCTTGTAGCCGTACATGCTGTTGACGGAATCGAGCCTTCCGCGCGACCAGGCGACGTCGATCGCGTGCCGCATTGCGCGCTCGACCTTGCTTGCGGTGGTGTCGAACTTGCGCGCGATGCCGGGGTAGAGCTCCTTCGTGATGCGGTTGATGACGTCCGGACAGGAGATTACCATCCGGACGGCCTCGCGCAGGTAGTGATAGCCCTTGATGTGCGCCGGGATGCCGATGGTCAAAAACAGGTTTGTGACCTGCTCGTCGACGTCCGGATACGCGGGTTCGCGCGGCGTCGGAAGCTCCGCGATCGCGCTGTCCTCGAACGAGGACACGACCTCGCGGATGCGGTTCGCGAGCAGCCGCATGTCGAAGGGCTTGACCATGTAGTAGCTTGCGCCGAGCTTCACCGCGCGCAGGATGAAGTCGTCGCGCGAGAGGCCGGTCAGCACGATGACCTTCGGCCGCTCCTCCTCCGACAGTTCGTTCAGTTCCTCGAGGATCCGGAAACCGTCGCGCCTGGGCATGATGATGTCTGTGACGAGCACGTCGGGCCGGTGCGCGCGCACCGCATCGGCGACCTTTGCGCCGTCGGAGACCGATTTTACGAGCTCGATGTCCGGCGTTTCCGCAAAGAAGTTTGTCAGAAGGCGGAGAACGCTCATGTTGTCGTCCGCCAGCACCACGCGAATCTTCTCCATGGTTCTTCAGTTCCTTTCGGACAAATTCCCTATCTGCCTTACTATGTATGCCTAAAACCGGAGAATATGACCGAATAAGACAAAAAAACAGCGGCCGTGTACGGGGAAATTTCAAATTCAAGGGGAATACCGGGTTTGTCCGGGGCGGATTGGCCGCATCTCCCTCCGCCGCGGCCTCCTTCTTCACGCCCAAAAAACACGGTAACCTTGACAATTGCCGTAAAAAATAGTACAATATTCAAGGCAGTACCGCACAAATCGTGCGGGCGCGGGCGGCTGCATTTCCGCCGTCTCGGGCCTGGAAAATTCCTGGCGTAGCCCTGCTGCGCCTGCGGCTTTTGCAAACCCGATCCGACGAAAATTCATCTCGCCGGCGTGCGCCCTCTTTATGCGGCATTGCCTCAACATATGGACGGCCATGAAGGGGTGAGCCAGTTGAGCCAGGGACAGGAGCCTCTGCTCGTGATGCGGGGCATTTCGAAGAGCTTTCCGGGCGTGCGCGCGCTGAACGACGTGAGCCTGTCCGTGTATCCGGGCAAGGTGCTGGCGCTGGTCGGCGAGAACGGCGCGGGGAAATCGACGCTGATGAAGATACTCTCCGGCATCTACCGGCGCGACGCGGGCGAGATTTATTTAAGGGGAAAGCCGGTTCAGATCGACGGCCCGCTGGCGTCCCGGAGCATGGGCATCAGCATCATCTATCAGGAACTGAGCGTCCTGAACAACGTCGACATCGCCGAGAACATCTTCGTCGGGCGGGAGCTTCGGCGGGGCGGGCTCGTCGACCACAGGCGCCAGCACGAGCGCGCGGCGGAACTGCTTCAGCGCGTCGGGCTTTCGCTCGACACGCGCACGAAGGTCAAATTCCTGTCGACCGCGCAGAAGCAGATGGTCGAGGTCGCGAAGGCGCTGTCGTTCAACGCGGAGTTGATCATCATGGACGAGCCGACCTCGTCCCTGACCGAGACCGAGACGGCGATGCTGATGGGCATCATCCGCAGGCTCCGCAGCGAGGGCGTGGCGATCGTGTTCATCACGCACCGGCTGAACGAGGTGTTCGAGATTTCCGACGAGATCGCGGTCATGCGCGACGGCGAGATGATGGAGAAGATGATCACCTCCGAGGTCGGCGAGCAGCAGGTCATCGCGGCGATGGTCGGGCGCGACGTGAAGAACCTGTTCGTCAAGGACGAGGCGCCGATCGGGGAGGTCGTTCTCGAGGTGAAGGGCCTCTCGACGAAGAACTTTCTGAAGGACATCGGCTTCAACGTGCGCGCGGGCGAAATCGTGGGCTTCGCGGGCCTCGTCGGCGCCGGGCGCAGCGAGGTCATGCGCGCGGTGTTCGGCATCGACCGCAGGGAGACCGGCGAGATATTCGTCCGCGGGAAAAGGGTCGACATCCGAAACACCGTCGACGCGCGGCGCTGCGGCATGGGCTTTGTGCCGGAGGACCGCAAGGAGCAGGCGCTGGTTCTGAAGATGACGGTTCGCAGGAACGTATCCCTGGCGGCGCTCTCGAAGGTCGCCAGGCGGTGGATGATCAACCCGAAGGCGGAGAAGGCGCTCGTCGACGAATACGTCGGCAAGCTCCGCGTCAAGACGCCGTCGATCGAGCAGAAGGTGCTCAACCTCTCCGGCGGCAACCAGCAGAAGGTCGTCATCGCGAAGTGGATGGCGACGAACCCCTCGATTCTGATCCTGGACGAGCCGACGCGCGGCATCGACGTCGGCGCGAAAAAGGAGATACACGCGCTGATGTCCGAGATGGCCAGGCAGGGCGTCGCGATTGCGATGATCTCGTCGGAACTGCCCGAGATTCTCGGCATGTCCGACAGGATCTACGTGATGCACGAGGGGCGGGTCATGGGAGAGGTCGACCGGAAGGACGCGAATCAGGAGATCCTGATGAAGATGGCCATTTCCTAGGCAATCGCTGACTTATTCGGCGGCGGGCCTGCCGGTCGCTTTTCCGCCCCCGCAAGGTTGGTTTCCCTTTGGGAAACCAAGTCGCTGCGCGACCGTGCGATTCAAATGAATTTGAATCGCACGCCGCTGTCGCTCATCCGGTCGCCGTAGCGCTGCTACGGCTCCCTGCTGGCTCCGCGTGGGGACGAAAAATCGCCTCGGCAATCCACCACCTCATTAAATCATCGCTTACCTAGGCAGGAGGGGGAAACGACATGCAGACCAGGGCCGGTTCCACGTGGCGCAGGCTGTTCCGGGGGGCAAACGCCTCGACGCTGACGATTTTTGCGATCTTTGTGGTGATGTGCGGGGCGCTGTACGCGATCAAACCGGCGTTCGGCGACATGACGAACCTGATGAACGTCGCGCGCGCGTTTTCGGCGTACGCCATCGCGGGCATCGGCGTGTCGATGGTGATCATGATCGGCGGCATAGACATATCGATCGGCTCGATCTACGGGCTGGCCGGCGTCGTGTCGGCGCTTTTGATCAAGGGCGGCGTGCCGACGATCTGGGGCATGCTGCTCGGCTTTCTGGTCGGCGCGGCCTGCGGCTGCACCAACGGCCTGCTCGTGGTCTACTGCAAGCTGCCGCCCTACATCGCGACGCTCGGCACGCAGATGATCTTCCGCGGCATCTGCTACATACTGACGCGCGGCTATCCGATCTCCGGCCTCGGCAAGGATTTTCTGTGGCTGGGGCAGAGCTATCTTCTGGAGATTCCGATGGCGGTGTACGCGATGGTCATCATCATCGCGCTGTTCGCGGTGTTCCGCAACAAGTCGACGACCGGGCGGCGCATCTTCGCGATGGGCGGCAACGAGGAGGCCACGCGCATCTCCGGCATCAACACGAGCCGGCTGAAGATACTGTGCTTTATCTTGAGCGGCGTCACGGCGGGCTTTGCCGGCATCATGAACGCCTCGAAGCTCGGCGTCTCGCAGCCGACCGCCGGCAACGGCTTTGAGATGGACGCGATCGCGTCGGTCGTCATCGGCGGCGCGACGCTCTCCGGCGGCGAGGGAACCGTCGTCGGCACCGTCATCGGCGCGGCCATCATCGGCGTGCTTCGGAACATGCTGGTGCTCCTGAGCGTCGACCCGTACTTCCAGACGCTGATCATCGGAACCGTCATCATCGTCGCCGTCTCGATCGACCAGATCCGCAAGTCCCGATCGTAGGGAAGGACCGGCGCCATGCCGGATCAAATAAAGGGAGGATTTTTCCATGAAGAAGCTACTCAGTCTCCTCATCGTCGCAATGCTGGTTCTTGCGATGGGCTCCGCGCTTGCCGAGGACGAGATCGTGATCGCCATGATCGGCCAGCAGCTGGGCAACGTCGTGTTCCTCGACGCCGAAGTCGGCATGAACGACGCCGGCAAGGACCTCGGCGTGTCGGTGGAGTGGCAGACGCCGCTGCGCGCCGAGGCCGAGCTGCAGAACGAGATCATGCTGAACCTGATCTCCCGCGGCGACGTCGACGGCATCGCGATCTCCTGCACGACCGGAGACGCGCTGATGGCCTCGATCAACGCCGCGATCGACGCGGGCATCCAGGTCGTCTGCTACGACGTCGACTCGCCGAACTCGAACCGCGAGTATTACATCGGCACCGAGAACTACAAGGCCGGCTTCACCTGCGGCGAGCTGCTGATCGACCTCTACAAGGACAGCGACCTCGAGGAGGTCCGCGTGGCGATCCTGGCCGGCATCCCCGGCGCGGACGACATCGAGGCGCGCATCCGCGGCTTCGAGGACGCGATCGCGGGCTCGAAGCTCCACAGCGTCTACACCTTCGCCTGCAACGACAACGTCGACGAGGCGATCGAGGGCTGCGAGGCGTACAGCCGCGCCAACGGCGGGGACTTCGACGCGTGGTTCATGTCCGGCGGCTGGCCCTACACCGTCGACGTGACCGCGATGCCCAACACCAACGCGTGGAAGCTCGCGGACCCGAACCACAAGATCATCACCATCGACATCTTCCCGGAGACGACCCCGGCGTTCTTCGAGGCGGGCGTGCTCGACATCGCCGTCGGCCAGAGCTTCTACAACATGGGCTACCAGAGCGTAGAGACGCTGGTCAAGCTGATCAACGGCGAGGCGGTCGAGGCCCCGTACGACGAGACCATCGGCGCGCTGTTCATCAACACGGGCGTCCAGATCGTCACCGCTGAGGATGCCCTCGGCGGCTGATCTTGCGGCGAAGGGGGAGGGGAGCTTCATTCGCTCTCCTCCCTTTTTGATGTGAAGTTTTTCCATGTGCGTTTCAACCCGCCCGATCCGGGCCAAATAAAAGGCAGGGAAGGAATACTAATTCCAACCATGAATGCGTCGTCGCGCCGGATCTTTTCCCGCCACGGCGATCCGCTCAAATCTTCGATTTGAACGGATCGGTCGCAGAGCGACTTTGATTTTCTTCGAAAATCAAACCTTCGCGTGTCGCTCTCCGCTCAACGCAGGTTCCCGGCTACGCCTCGCTCCGGCTCCTGGCGGGGCGGAAAAATCTCTCGCCGCTTTGGACGCATTCCTGATTTCCAGTACTATGACATTCCAGGACGCAGAGAGGAGTTGATCCCATGAAGGTCATGTATGCGACGAAGGCGATTGCGACCGGCGGGCGCGACGGCAAAGTGACGGTCGAGAATTCGCCGCTCCAGTTTGAGATGGCGCTGCCCGCGGAGATGGGCGGCAAGAAGGAGAGCGGCGTCAATCCCGAGCAGCTGTTCGCGGCCGGATACGCCGCCTGCTTCGGAAGCGCGCTGCAGCACGTGATTCGCGTAAAGAGGCTCGATATTTCCGCGCCGGACGTCCGCGCGACGGTCGGCATCGGCAGAAACGATCAGGGCAAGTTTCAGCTCACGGCCGCGATCGAGGCGGTGTTCCGCGCGGTCGATCAGAAGGTCGCCGACGAAGTCGCCGCCGAGGCGCACCTTACCTGTCCGTACTCGAACGCCACGCGCGGCAACATAGAGGTCACCGTGACCGCGACGGTCGAGTAGACGGCCCCGGTTCCCCTTCCCCCCCCCCATCGCCGATGGGGGGAGCTTTTGTCATTCGGGCCGGTTCCGACAAAGTGGGCTAATTTTCGCGGAAGGCGCGGCGGCATATAGACAAAAAACGACATTTGTGTTATGATATTCCGCATGCGCGAGGGTGCGGAGAAGGGGATTCCGCCGCGCAAACTCCCATCACCGGCTTCGCCGCGGCAAGCGCATTCAGGAGCGAGAACAATGGAAAAGCCGCTGTTGACCCTGGTCGTTCCGGCCTACAATGAGCGGGAAACGCCGGTCCTCTTTTATGCGGAAGCCGAGCGGACGCGGGGCGATGCCCGAACTCGAATTCGAGTACGTATTCGTCGACGACGGCTCCAAGGACGGCACGCTCGAAATTCCGCGCGGCCCGCACGCCGCCGATCCGCGGGTTCACTGCATTATCCCTCTCCCGAAAGAATCGGCATAGGAAGGCGGAGAACGATGGAGACGAAATTGCGCTCGGGAATGGACCGCATTGCCGCGGCGGTCTGCTGGGGCCTGGCAATCGCCGCGCTCTTGGCGATGTTCATCTCGGCAAACAGCGGCAGCATCTGGTTTGACGAGGCGTTTTCCCTCGGGATGATCAGGCTCCCATACGCGGAGATCATCCGCAGGACAGCCACGGACGTCCATCCGCCGCTCTATTACTTTATCCTCAAGTTCTTCGTGGACGCGGCGCGCGCGCTGGCCGGCGGACTCTCCGTCACGGTGGTCGCAAAATGCGTCTCGGCGATTCCGCAGCTGCTTCTGATGCTGCTCGCGGCGACCAGGGTTCGCAGGACATGGGGCAATCTGACCGCGGCGCTGTTTGCGCTGTGCGCCGCCGCCATGCCGAAGATGCTCAGCTACGGCGTCGAAATCCGCATGTACAGCTGGGCGCTGCTGTTTGTGACGGCCAGCTATATCTGGTCGCACGAGGTTCTGCGAAGCGGCGGCTTCAGGAATTGGTGCCTTTTCACGCTGTTCAGCCTGGCCGCGGCCTATACGCATCACTTCGCCTGCGCGACGGTCGCCTTTACCTATCTGTTTGTGCTGATCCGATGCCTTTTTTACGATCGGGCGCGGCTCAAGGGGTGGCTGTTGTGCGCGGGGGCGACGGTGATCGGCTATCTTCCGTGGCTGCTGGTGTCCGTTCGGCAGCTGAGGATGGTCGGTGAGAGCTACTGGATTTCCCCGATCACGAAGCGCGGGTTGGCGTCGATTTTGGAGTATCCCTTTCGATCCGGCGGCGGAAGGATCATTGCGTGGTCGATCGCGCTGTTCCTCGTCCTGTCCTATCTGGCGCTGGTGGTCGGCGCGATCCGCAGGAGCATCCGGCGCAGGGATCGGGATGAGACGGACGCCCTGCTGTTTTGCGTGAACGGCGCGGTCAATTGGGGCGGTACCGTGCTGCTCGGCATCGCGGCGTCGCTTATCTTTCGACCCGTGTTTGTTTCCCGCTATATGGTTCCGGCGCTCGGCAGCCTCTGGCTCGGCTACGCGGTCCTGCTCGGCAGGCTCGAAGGCCGCGCCCGATATCTGCGGCTTGCGGCGGCGGCCGTGCTGTTGTGCGCGGCGCTTTTGAACGTCAGAAGTTTTATCGCCGCCGAATTGCGCATGAAAAACGCGTTCGAAAAGCTGGAGGCCCGCCTTGAGACGATCGAGGAGGACGCGCGCTTCGTGGCGAGCGATACTCACATGAGCGGCACCATCCCGGAATTGACGGGAAGAGACTGCTATCTTTGGAATCAGAAGCCGCTCCAAAGCGTCTATTCGGATATGCGCCACGTCTACGAGACCGCGGAGATCCGCAATTGGCTTCTGGACGGACAGCCGGTGTATTTTGTGGAGCGCCTCCCTTCCGCGAAGCCGTCCGCGGCCGAGGCCTTCGACGGAAGCGGGATCGCCTATTCCGACTTGGGCGCCTATGCGCTGGAGCGGTACTCGCTCAAGATCTACCGTCTGGAGGCCGCCTGATTGAAACGGAGCCGTCGCCGGCTCCGTTTCAATCAGAATCTATACTCCGGTCTCGGCGCGGGGCGGTTTTGCATCTCCTCGCGCTTTTTCGCGTGCCTGTCGCTCTCGTAGCCCATGACGGCGTAGGCCGCGAGCTTCGACTCCTCGACGCCCGGCTGGTTGAACGCGTCGATGTTCAGAAGCGCGCCGGCGTAGGCGGTCACGAGCTCGAAGAAGTACAGAAGCTGGCCGACCGTCTCCTCGTCGATCGCCGGAAGCGCGATCACCTGGCACATCCTGCCCGCGCGGTAGAGCGCGTACTCGGTTCCGAGCCGCTCGGCCTCGATCAGTTGGTTGTGGCTCCTGCCGCCCAGGAACGCGATCGTCGGGACGTCGTCGCAGCCGTGGGGGATCGGCGTCTCAGAGCGGAACGATTCGACCTTCAGAAACGTGATGACCTTGTCGAACGGGCCCTCGGTGTAGAGCTGCAGCTGCGAGTGCTGGTCGGTCACGCCGAGCGCCTTGACCGGCGTCTGGCCGACGTTGACCGGCTGTCCGTCGAGGGTCGCGTTCTTCCCGAGGCTCTCCGCCCAGAGCTGCGCGTACCAGTCGCTCATGAGCTTCAGCGCGTCCGAGTACGGCAGCATCACCGAGATGTTCGCGCCCTTCTCCATCGCCGCGACCATCAGCCCCGCCTCGATAAGCGCCGGGTTCTTCCACGGGTCGGCGTTCAGGCAGCGCTGGTCCAT
>JAAYZL010000338.1 GCA_012514855.1 Clostridiales bacterium | reverse complement strand
TGGGCTGCGCGTCCGCGGCGGTGCTCTCGGGAAACAGCCGCAGGCGGCCGGTGTTCGTCGTGGGCATGGACAGCCGCATCTCGTCCGACATGCTGGCGATGGCCTGCGCGGCGGGGCTGTGCTCCGTGGGCGCGGACGTGATCATGCTGGGCGTCGTGCCGACCCCGGCGGTCGCGTTTTTGGTCGGAAAGTACAAGGCCGACGCAGGCATCATGATCTCGGCCTCGCACAACCCGGCGGAGTTCAACGGCATCAAGATGTTCGGCGGCGAGGGGCTGAAGCTGCCGGACGAGCTCGAGGAGCGCATCGAGAACTACGCGCTCGGCGAGATCGCGCAGCCCGAACCCGCGAGGCCCGAGGCGATCGGCAAGGTCGTCTACATGGGCGACCAGGTCGTCAAGGACTACGTCGACCACCTGATGAGCACGGTTTCCTACTCGCTCGACGGCCTCAAAATCGCGGTCGACTGCGCGAACGGCTCGGCGAGCCGCACGGCGGAGAAGCTGTTCAAGGCGCTCGGCGCGGACTGCCACATGCTCTACAACTGCCCGGACGGCTTCAACATCAACCGCGACTGCGGTTCGACCGACATGGAAAACCTCGTCCGCTACGTCGTGGAGCACGGCATGGACGCCGGCGTCGCGTTCGACGGGGACGCCGACCGCTGCCTGATGGTCGACGAAAACGGCGGGCAGATCGACGGCGACGTCATCATGGCCATCTGCGCGAACGACATGAAGGCGCGCGGCAGGCTCAACAAGAACACGGTCGTCGGGACGATCATGACCAACCTCGGCTTCATCCGCTTCTGCGAGCGCGAGAATATCCGCTTCATCGCGACGAAGGTCGGCGACCGGTTCGTCATGGAGGAAATGCTGCTCGAGGAATACAGCTTCGGCGGCGAGCAGTCCGGCCACCTGATCTTCCGCGACTTCGCCTCGACCGGCGACGGCGAATTGACCGCGATACAGCTTTTGAGCCTGATGCGGCGCGAGGGCAGGAAGCTCTCGGAGCTCGCGGGCGTGATGACGCGCTATCCGCAGGTCATGATCAACGTGCAGGTGCCGCAGGACGCGAAGCTGCTCTTCTACACCGACCCGGACGTCAAGCAGGCCGTCGAGGACGCGAAGGCGGAGCTCGGCAAGGAGGGCCGCATCGTCGCGCGCATCTCGGGCACGGAGCCTCTGATCCGCGTGATGGTCGAGGGCAAGGACGACGAACAGATTCGCGCGGTCGCGAACAAGGTGGCCGAGGTGGTCCGGGAACGGCTTGGAGCCTGACGCCGATTCAGAAATCGGCAAAAGCGCCGGTGCCGCGAAAGCGGCGGACGAGGCGAGGGGAGAATCGAAAGTTTCGGCGGATGCCCCTCCGGCGGGCGGAAATGCCCGTCGTCAGGCGGCCGACAAATATGCGGGCAACCGCAAAACAAAGCGGCCGCCGAATGGAATTTAATAAAAGCGCAGGACATCGGGCGCAACCGGCTCGATGGCCGGAATTTTGTTCCCGAATTCCGCGCGGGGGAGATGCCTATGTGCGGAATCACCGGATACACGGGCGGCGGCGACGCCGTAAAATACCTGCTGCAGGGCCTTCGGGCGCTGGAATACAGGGG
>JAAYZL010000041.1 GCA_012514855.1 Clostridiales bacterium | reverse complement strand
TTCAAATGAATTTGAATCGCACGCCGTTGTCGCTCATCCGGTCGCCGTAGCGCTGCTACGGCTCCCTTCTGGCTCCGTGTGGGGACGAAAAATCGCCTCGGCAATCCACCACCTCATTAAATCATCGCTTACCTAGCGCTCCATCCACCACTTCCGTAGTGGGCGGAGCACTAGCCCTTTCTGGCGAACCCGAAATACCTCCGCGCGTTGTCCGCCGAGACGGAGCGCACGATCTCCGCGAGCAAATCGAGGTCCTTGGGGAACATGCCCTGCTCGACCCACTCGCCGATCAGCCGGCAGAGGATGCGCCGGAAATACTCGTGGCGCGGATAGCTCAAGAAGCTCCGGCTGTCGGTCAGCATGCCGACGAAGCCGCCGAGGGAGCCGATGCTCGCGAGGCTCCTGAGCTGGTCGACCATGCCGTCGAAGTGGTCGTTGAACCACCAGGCGGAGCCGTGCTGCAGCTTTCCGACCGCCTCGTCGCCCTGGAAGCAGCCGCACAGCGCGTCGATGACCGGGTTGTCGGCCGGGTTCAGGCTGTAGAGTATCGTCCGCGGCAGCTCGCGCGTGTCCTCCAGCGCGCCGAGGAACGCCGCCGCCTCCGCGGACGGCGCGAAATTGTCGATCGCGTCGTAGCCGCTGTCCGGGCCGAGCCGCCGGAACATAGTCGGGTTGTTGTCGCGCACGCAGCCGTAGTGCAGTTGCATCGTCCAGTCCAGCCGCCGGTACTCGCGCGCGGCGAACAGCATGAACGCGGTCTTGAACTTCGCAACCTCGGAATCGGTGACGCCCGCCCCCGAAAGCCGCCTTTGGAAGATCGCCTCGACCTCCTTTTCGGACGCGGGAACATGGCAGATACGGCTCAGCGCGTGGTCGCTCAGGCGGCAGCCGTTTTCGGCGAAGAAGGCCATCCGGACCCGGAACGCGTCCTTCAGCGCCGCAAAGCCGTCGATCGCGACGCCGGAGCATTCCGACAGCCTCGCGAGGTAGTCGGGGTAGTCGGGCTTTTCGAGATTCATCGCGCGGTCGGGCCGCCACGCGGGCAGCACCGCGGTCGGGAACGTCGGGTCGGCCGCGAGCCTCCGGTGCCATTCCAGGGAATCGACCGGGTCGTCGGTCGTGCAGATTGTCTCGACGTTGCTCATGCCGATCAGCCCGCGCACGCCGTAGCCGGGGCTCTGAAGCCTCTCCGCGCACAGCTCCCACACCTCGCGCGCGGTCTTCGCGCCCAGCACGCCCTCGTAGCCGAAGAAGCGCCGAAGCTCGAGGTGGCTCCAGTGGTAGAGCGGGTTTCCGATCGCGCGCTCGAGCACGTGCGCCCACTTCTCGAACTTCTCCCAGTCGCTCGCGCCGCCGGTGACGTATCGCTCGGGCACGCCCGCCGCGCGCATCAGCCGCCACTTGTAGTGGTCGCCGCCGAGCCACACCCGCGCGATGTTCTCGTAGCGCAGGTCCTCCCAGATTTCGCGCGGCTGGATGTGGCAGTGGTAGTCGATGATCGGGCATTTCGCGGCGACATCGTGGTAGAGCGCCCTGGCGGTCTCCGTCGTGAGCAGGAAATCCCGGTTCATGAACGCCTGCATGCTGCTTCTCCCCCATTTCTTTAAGCCATTATACAGGAAGGGTCCGGGATTTGCAAGAAAATGGCGGTTTCGTTGTTATTCCAACGGTTTTGACGGGAAAACTATGGTAGAATAGCCCTATTAGGGCTGAAGGAGGTTTGCGAAATGGTGGAACAGGTTTTTTCGTTGGCGCGGGGGGACGCAAAGGCGATCGAGAAGGTGCTGTTTGACGAGAACGTTCACTACCTGCACATGGTGTTCCCGCGGGGCGACGGGCTTCCCGAGCACTTTTCGAATTCGAACGTCTACATGACGGTCGTCCGGGGCCGGCTCTCGATCGGGCTCGGCGCGCAGGAAATCCATGAATACCCCGCCGGGACGATGCTGAAGATTCCGTTCAACACGAAGATGAACGTGCGGAACCTCGACGAGGACGTGCTGGAGCTGATCATCGTCAAGGCCCCGGCGCCGAGGGGCTGATTTATGGACAACAGGGACGTGCTGGACGGTCTCACAAAGGCCGGGCTGGTCGACCTGATCGGAATCTACTCGAAGAACTGGCTTGCGCTCGACGGCCTGTGGTTTCAGTCGGTCGAGCGCAAGTTCGGCATGGACGAGGCGATGTTCCACGACGAGGAGACCTGGCGGAGCTTCGCGGCGATCGAGGCGAGGCGGCTGAAGGCGTTTTTGAAGCTGCCGGAGCGCGCCGGGCTCGAGGGATTGAGGAGGGCGCTCGAGCTCCGGTTCTACAGCAACCTCAACGCGTACGAGTTCCTCTTTGAGGATGGGAAGCTCGTCTTCCGCAACGTGGAGTGCAGGGTGCAGGCGGCCCGCGCGCGCAAGAACATGCCCCTGCACCCCTGCAAGTCCGTCGGGATCATCGATTACACCGAGTTTTCGCGGGCGATCGACGACAGAATCCGCTGCCGCTGCCTGAGCTGTTACCCGGAGGTTACGGACGAGGCGGTCAACTGCTCGTGGGAGTTCACGCTTCAAATTTCCTCGGAGTAGATCATATCGTCCTCCTTGCCGCCCGGCGGGATGATCGGGAACACGCGCTGGCCGGAGGGGATCGCGCAGTCGACGACGCACGGGCCGTCGCACGCGAGCGCTTTTTCGAGCACGGGGCGTATCTCCGCGCTCCTTTCGATGCGCATGCCGGTCGCGCCGAACGCCTCCGCGAGCTTCGCGAAGTCGGTCCTGCGGTCGATCTCGGTGAACGAGTAGCGCCCCTGGTAGAACAGCTTTTGCCACTGGTGCACCATGCCGAGCACGCGGTTGTTCATGATGACGACGACAATTTTGAGGTTGTTCGAGACCGACACCGCGAGCTCGGCGAGGTTCATGTGGAAGCTGCCGTCGCCGGTGAACAGCACGACCGGGCGGCCGGGGTTTCCGACGGCCGCGCCGTTCGCCGCGCCCATGCCGTAGCCCATCGTGCCGAGGCCGCAGGAGCTCAGGAAGCTCCTCGGGCGCGAGAACGGGTAGTACTGCGCGACGAGCATCTGGTGCTGGCCGACGTCGGTCGCGATGATCGCGTCCGGCCCGACGAGCGCGCGGAGCTCGGTGATGACCTCGCGGGGGTTGACCTCGTCCCCTTCGCTCCGGGCGAACGGCAGTTCGTTGAGCGCCTTGTGCCGGAGCAATTTGTGCATCCAGTCCCGGTGCCGAAGCTCCGGAAGCAGCTTGTCGAGCGCCCGCAATGCCGCGCCCACGTCCCCGACGAGCGGGATGTCGGCGCGGACGTTTTTTCCGATCTCCCGGGGGTCGATGTCGAGGTGGACGACGGTCGCGTTTTTGGCGAAGTGCGCGCGGTTGCTGGCGACCCGGTCGGAAAACCGCGCGCCGACGGCCAGCAGCAGATCGCAGTTCGCGACGGCCATGTTCGCGGTCGCGGTGCCGTGCATGCCGACGAGCCCGAGGTTCAGGTCGGAGTCCGCGGGCAGGCTCGTCAGCCCCATCAGGCTCGTGCACACCGGCGCGTGGATCTTCCGGGCGAACGCGGAGAGCGCCTCCGCGCTGTCGGAAAACGTCGCGCCGCCGCCCGCGTAGATCAGCGGCCGCTCGGAGCTTGCGATCGCCTCCGCCGCTTTTTGCAGCGCCTCCGCGTCCGGCGCGCGGCCGGGCAGGCGCACAGCCTTCGGCTGGGGGACGAAGGGCACCCTCTGCGCGGTCACGTCCTTCGGAAAGTCGATCAGCACCGGCCCCTTGCGCCCGGAGCAAGCGATCTCGAACGCCTCGCGGACGATCCCGGCGATCTGGGACGCGTCCTCGACGAAGTAGTTCTTCTTGACGACCGACCGGCTGATGTCGACGATGTTGACCTCCTGAAAGCTGTCCCGCCCGATCAGGTCGCGCGCGACGTTTCCGGTGAGGGCTACGAGCGGCACCGAGTCGTGCCACGCGGTCGCGATGCCGGTGACGAGGTTCGTCGCGCCCGGCCCCGAGGTCGCGAGCACAACGCCGGTTCTGCCGGTCGAGCGGGCGTAGCCGTCGGCGGCGTGGGTCGCGCCCTGCTCGTGCGAGGCGAGTATGT
>JAAYZL010000337.1 GCA_012514855.1 Clostridiales bacterium | reverse complement strand
TAGGTTCCGCTGAACCGGAGCGCGATGATATTCTGAAGCAGCATGCCCATCGTGATCGAGGAGACGAAGAACAAAGTCATGTTCTTCGACTTCTGCCGGAGGCGATGGAAGCTGATGAATTCCACGAGAATATTGATGAGGCCCCCGCACACGGCGGCGACGAGAAGCGTCAGCCAGAGGTTCAGGTGAAGCGCCTTGGAGAGGAACATGCCGGCGTAGGCCGCGCAGACCATGGTGCCTCCGTGCGCGAAATTGGAAAACTTCAGAATGCTGAAAATCAGCGCCCAGCCCACGGCGATCACGGCGTACATGGCGCCGTTGGAGACGCCCGCGATCAGGAGCTGAAAATAGTAGGACAGGCCCATTCTCTTTTCCTGCCTTTCTCGGTTCTTCCCGGATTCGGTTCGCCCCCGCCCGGAGGGACGAGGGCGAACCAACGGCATCCGGGGTTAACCGGACCACGCTTCCTTTGCCGGCGCGCGGTTGACGAACTTCCGCCCGCCGACCCGCGCAACCGCCGCGCGGATCGCCAAATATTCTATACCCGTGATTACCACTTGGCCGGGAAGAAGGAGCCCATGTTGCTGTACTCGCCGCCTTCGAGGTTGTAGATGCACATCGCAAGGCCCAGAGGCATATGCGTCTCGGGATCCATGCGGAAGTTCTCGGTCGCCAGGCAGGGAACGCCCTCGATGGTCTCCAGGGCGTCGCGGATGGCGGCGGGCTCGGCGGAGCCGGCCTTCTCGATGGCGGCCTTGGTGATCGTCGTCAGGTCATAGCTGTTCCAGGACTTGACCGTGGGCGCCACGCCGAAGCGCTCGGTGAACTCGGCGGTGATGTCGGTGAGGCTTTCCGCGTTCATGTCGATGGCATAGGGGAAGTAGATGTTGCGCATGGCCTCGGGGGGATCGACCAGCTCGTTGAAGGGGCTGGAGAAGTCGAGGGAGCCGCAGTGGACCAGGTCGATGCCCATCTGGTACATCTGCTGGGTGGCGACGGCCAGCGCGTTGGTGTTGCAGGCGTCGAAGATGTACTCCGCGCCGCTGCTGGCGATCGCGGTGAGCTGCAGAGTCAGGTCGGTGTCCTTGACCGAGCAGTACTGGACGGTGGTGATTTCGATGCCGACCTTGGCCGCGTAATCCTGGAAGGCTTTGGTCATGGTCATGTTGTAGCTGTGGTCCTGGGTGACGAGGATGGCGGCCTTGTTGAGCCCCAGCACCTCGTGCGGATAGCTGCCGGAGATCAGGCCCGCGTCATAGCCGGAGGGCTGACCCAGGAACATGTAGGGATGCAGGGTATCGAGATTCTCGCCCAGCATGCAGCGCGGATCGCCGAAGAGGCCGAAGAAGGGCACGCCCAATTCGTCCACCGTGTCCGCCAGCGCCAGGCCGATGTTGGAGAAGGGAGGGCCCAGAACGATGGACGCGCCGTCCACCTTCACCAGGCGCTCATAGCAGCTCAGGGCTTCCTGCGGATCGGACTGGCAGTCGTAGATCACCAATTCGACCTGCTTGCCGAGAATGCCGCCCTCGGCGTTGATCTTTTCCACCGCGAAGGTCCAGCCGTTGGCGCAGCCGGTTCCCAGAACCGAGCCGTTGCCGGTCAGGTCGGTTATGGCGCCGATGATAATCTTGTCGGATTCGGCTTGGGCGGCCATTCCCAGCCCGGCCAGCATGGCCACCACGAGAAGCATTGCGAATAACCTCTTCATCGATTGACCCTCCTTTTTATTTTGCGCCCTTTTGAGACGGACGCCGTCTCATCGATCCCCGGATCGCCCGTCCTGCGAGCCCGTGAAATCGATATTACAGTTATTGTAGCATCTGCTCTTTCTTTTGTAAATAGACATTCCGCCATATTTTTTATTATATATTGATGCATTATGCGCATCCATCTTCGTAAGTCATGGGGCGCGCGACCAGTATATCTGCCGTTCTCTACAAAATATACCAAAGTTATTAGGCAAATCTGCGACAACCGCCCCCTTCTCCTTTGCCAGGAAAACGATTCCATATAATCCATAAAATGGCCGACGCGAGCATCGCGACGGCCACGGAGATTGGCAAATACTACTCCTCCCACAATCGGCGCAGCATTTTTGCGCACGCCGCGCCCTCCCGCTCGAGATTCCCGTAGGAGGTGGCCTCCACGGTCAGCGGCCCCGCGTAGCCCGCCCTGTGAAGCGCCAGGAGATAGGGCCGGTAATCCCAGCCGTCCTCCGGGTTCGGAAAGCGCCTTTCGAAGCCCAGCGGATAGTCGATGTGCGCGTGCCAAACGCTCTCCCGCCAGGTCGCGATGTCCTCGAAGGGCTCGTCGAGCGCGACCATGTGGCGCATATCGCACATCGTGGCGCAATTGGCGAGGCCCATTTCCGCCGCGAATTCCGCCGCCTCCCCGACGGTGTTGAGAAAATTGGAGTTGTTGGGCCCCAGCGGCTCTATGCACAGCTTGACGCCGCAGGGCGCGACGATCTTGGCGATGCCTCCGAAGAAGGTCTTGACGCGCTCCCGGGCCGCGGCGGGGTCGGCCCTTTCGGGAATGCTCCGGCATTTCCCCGCGCCCAGCGGCCAGAGCTTTGCACCCAATTTGGCGGTGCGGTCGGCCATTCGCCGCGCGTGCTCCAGCCAGCATTCGGCGGAAAACGCCGGGCTGTGAATGCGCTCCGTCAGCGGCATAAAGCCGGAAAAGGCGTCGAAATCCAATCCGGAATCGCCCGCGCGGCGGACAAATTCCCGAAATTCGCCGTCCGTCATCCGGGAAAGCTCCATCAAGTCCAGCTCCGCGAAATCAAATCCGGCGCGGCGGATGGCCGCCAAGTCTCCGGAAAACCCAAAACATCCCAGTCGCACGGGCGATTCCTCCTGTCAGCATTGCTCGCCGGGCCTGCGCGTGGACTCCCGGAGAATCAGCTTATGGGAAAGTATGATCCCCTTGTTGGGCGCTTCCGCGTCCTCGATCCGGGAGAGCAGCAGTTCGGCCGCATCCCGCCCAATCGCGTGGCGCGGCTGGGCGATGGTGGTCAGGGTAGGCGTAACGACCTCCGAGACCATCAGGTCGTCAAATCCCACCACGTCCACGTCCACGCCCGGCCGAAGGCCGTTCTCGACCAGATACTTGATCGCCCCCGCCGCGCGGTCGTCGGAGAGGCCCATGATCGCGGTCGGCGGCTTCTTCAGCGCCATCAGCTTTTTCGCGCCCTCGTATCCCGCCCGGTGGCTGTATTCGCAGAGCACGCTCAGTTCCGGCGCGTAGGGAATCTCCGCCGATTCCAGCGCGCGGCGATAGCCCTTTTCCCGCTCCACCTCGTACATGCGCCCGGTGTAGTTGCCGTTCAAGATGCCGATGCGCCGGTGCCCGAGGCCGATGAGATACTGCATCGTCTCGTACACCGCCCGCTCGTTGTCGATGCAGACGTAATTGACGTCCAACTCGGAAAAGCCGCGCCAGCAGCAGGCCACAAAGGGATATTCCGCGGAAATCCGCTGAATTTCCTCAAAGGAGATCGTCGGCAGAAAGCAGGCCACGCCATCGACCTGGCGGGTAAACAGCACGTCGAAATAGAGCCTCTCGATCTCCGGGTCGCGGTTGGTCACCGCGATCAGCACCGAATAGCCGTTCTGCCGGGCGTGCTCCTCGAAGCTGAAAAAAATGTCGGAGTAAAAGGGGTTCTGGATGGTCGGCAGGAGCATCAGGAGCTTCTTGCTGCTTCGGCTGCGCAGATTTCGCCCGAGGGAATTCGGCTTGTACTGCGTCTGCTCGATGACCTTGAGAACGTTTTCCCGCGTTTGTGGGGAGACGCGCGCATCGTTGTTGAGAATCCTTGAAACTGTTGCCGGCGAGGTCCCGGCGAGGCGCGCGATGTCCTTGATATTCATATTGCTCCCCCCGTTTCCCGATTGCAGATGGAATGCGGCTCGTTATCGCCGAATTTCCGCCCTTAACTCTGTCATTATCTTGTATTTTGTTGATTCTGTCAATAGATTCTCGATAAAATTCCCGCCGTCAGGGGCTTGACAGGGGCCCAAAACCGTGTTATATATAAGATCGATTTCACAGTTTCGAGCGAGAAATGGAGGCGTTTTCTTTGAAAACCTTGTTTGGCGTGATCACCGCGATGACCACTCCCTTTACCGCCGACGGCCAGGTGGATGTCGGGGCGCTCGAGCAGCAGACGGATTTTCTGATCGAATAGGGCGTCGATTGCCTCTACCCCTGCGGGACCACGGGCGAGATGTACCTGATGGACGAGGCCGAGAGGATGCTGGTCGCGGAGACGGTCGTCCGCCGCGCGGCCGGGCGCGTGACGGTGTTCATCCACTGCGGCGCCATGCGCGAGGACGAGGTCGTTCGCCTCGCCCGGCACGCGCACGGGATCGGCGCGGACGGCGTGGGCGTCGTCACCCCGAGCTACTTCGGCGTTTCGCCCCGGGCGATGGTCGAATACTACCGCCGCGTCTGCGGGCAGCTCCCCGCGGATTTCCCGGTATATGCGTATGTCATTCCGCAGCTCGCCATGAACGACGTCGACGGCGCCACCATGCAGAAAATCGCCGACGCCTGCCCCAACATCGTGGGCGTCAAATATTCCTTTGCCGACATGCGGCGCTTAACCGAATACCTCAAGGTGCGCGAAGGCTGTTTCTCCGTGGTCTTCGGCCCGGACGATTTGTTCTTCCCCGCCCTGGCCATGGGCTGCGAGGGCACCGTCTCCGGCTGCTCGAGCTGCATGCCCGAGCCGTTCGTCGAAATCTACCGCGCCTTCCGCGCCGGGGAGTACGACAAGGCCCGCGAACTTCAGCTCAGGTGCTTCGACATGACGCGCGTGCTCAAGGGCGGCTCCGATATGAGCGTTTTCAAAAACGTCCAGACCCTGCGCGGCGTTCGCGGCGGGCACATGCGCAAGCCGCTCCTCGATCTCGCCTCCGGGGAGCTAGAGGCATTGAAGCGCGCGATCGCCCCCTATATTCCGGAAAATTAAGGCAGTACCGCACGATTTGCGCGGTATTGACTTAAGGGTTGAGCAACGCTCCGTTGAGGGCAGCCGTTCGGCGATCTTCGGCCGGGTTCGCCGCCATGTCGCGATTCGGCATCCCCCGCTGTACATCGCGAGGATCCGGCTTTCCGGATCGTCCGTACTCGTCCGACGCTTTGCGCGGGCCTGCGGCTCAAATTCCCCGCTTCGATCCCGAGGAACCATGATTTCCGCCTCTCCAAGCT
>JAAYZL010000336.1 GCA_012514855.1 Clostridiales bacterium | reverse complement strand
GTCGTCAACTGCATCATCTTCGCCCGCGCGGAGTCGTACGCGTTCAAGAACCCGCCGCTCTTGAGCATCATGGACGGACTGGGCATGGGCGTCGGCTTCACGCTGGCGATCACGCTGCTGTCGTGCGTGCGCGAGCTCTTGGGCGCCGGAACGGTGTTCGGCACGAGCTTCATGCCCGAGTGGTTTGAGCCGATGGCCATCGCCGTGCAGCCCGCCGGCGGCTTCATACTGCTGGGCGCGACGCTCGCGGTCGTGACCGGGCTGATGGCGCGCTCGCAGCGGAAAAAGGAGGCGGCGAAATGAACCTGATACTGATCTTCGTCGGAGCGGTGCTGGTCAACAACTTCGTGATGAACCGGTTCATGGGCATCTGCCCGTTCCTGGGCGTCTCGAAGAAGACGGAGACGGCGTTCGGCATGGGCATGGCGGTCACGTTCGTGATCACGCTGGCCTCGGTGATCACGTACTTCGTCCGGCAACTGCTCGTGTCGCTCGACATCGCCTACATGCAGACGCTCGCGTTCATCTTGGTCATCGCGGTGCTCGTGCAGGTCGTCGAGCTCGTGCTCAGGAAGCTGAGCTACGCGCTGTATCAGGCGCTGGGCGTGTACCTGCCGCTGATCACGACGAACTGCGCCGTGCTCGGCGCGACGATCCTCAACGTGGACAACGGATACAACCTCGTCGAGAGCGCCGTCAACGGCTTCGGGGCCTCGATCGGCTTCACGCTGGCGATCGTGCTGTTCTCGGGCATCCGGGAGAAGATGGAGCTTTCCGACCTTCCGGAGTGGATGAAGGGCTTCCCGGGCGCGCTGATCGGCGCGGGCCTGATGGCGGTCGCCTTCTCCGGCTTCGCGGGGCTCATTTAGGGAGGTAGAGAGATGGACTTCCGACAGATACTGATCGCCGCGGGCCTGATCGGCGGCATGGGGCTGATCTTCGGCGCGGTGCTGGCCGTCGTCGGCCGGATATTCCAAATTCAGGAGGACCCGCGCAAGGAACAGGTTCGCGCCCTTTTGCCCGGCGCGAACTGCGGCGGCTGCGGCTATCCGGGCTGCGACGCCTACGCGGACGAGATTCTCAACGGGGCGCCGGTCGACAAGTGTCCGGTCGGCGGGGAAGGCGTCACGCAGGCGATCGCCGAGGTCATGGGCGTGACGGCCTCCGCGAAGGACCGGAAGGTCGCGACCGTGCGCTGCCGCGGGAGCCTCGACCGCTGCAACCTGCGCTTCGACTACGACGGCCCGAAGGACTGCAAGAGCGCCTCGCTCGCGGGCGCGGGCGACAAGGCGTGCGAGTACAGCTGCCTCGGCTTCGGGGACTGCGAGAGCGCCTGCCCGTTCGACGCGATCCACGTGACCGACGGCCGCCTCGCGGTCGTCGACGACAAGAAGTGCGTCGGCTGCGGCGTGTGCCTGACCGCGTGTCCGCGCGGCGTGCTGCAGCTGATGACCTACAGCCACCCGGTGCACAGCGCCTGCTCCGCGCATCTGAGCGGCAAGGTCGTGCGCGACGCGTGCAAGGCCGGCTGCATCGGCTGCGGCAAGTGCCAGCGCGCCTGCAAGTTCGACGCGCTCCAGATGGTCAACAACCTGCCGGAGATCGACTTCGACAAGTGCAAGGCCTGCATGCAGTGCGTCGACAACTGCCCGACCGGCGCGATCATGGCGTTCAACGAGCTGCGCCGCCACGCGATGATCCACTATCCGGACTGCAGCGGCTGCGGCGAGTGCCAGACGGTCTGCAAATTCGAGGCGATCCGCGGCGAGGGCGACGCCCACAGGAGCATCATCGAGTGGAACTGCGTCGGCTGCGGCGAGTGCGCCGAGGTCTGCCCGCACGGCTGCATCGAGATGCGGCCCGGCGGCGTGTTCAGAAAGTAGCCCCGGGAAAGGGCCAGGCATCAGGGAGCCGGCGCGCGCCGGCTCC
>JAAYZL010000335.1 GCA_012514855.1 Clostridiales bacterium | reverse complement strand
TCATCGAGTCCGGCAACTTCGGCGGCAAGGGCAGCGACGCGCACAAGGCGGCCGTCATCGGCGACACCGTCGGCGATCCGTTCAAGGACACCGCGGGCCCGTCGATCAACACGCAGATCACCGTCGTGTCGCTCGTGAGCTCGCTCGCGGCCACGCTGTTTGCAAGGCTCCACATCTTCTAAGGGGACGCTGTTTGGAAGGCCCGCGGACGCGGGCCTTCCTTCGTTTTTCGGATTTTGTGTTGAATAATTTCCCAAACTGGGCTACAATAGTGGAAAGGGAGAGGGGGGTGGAAGCGTGAAGAAATTCGTCGTCGGCGTCGATGTCGGCGGGTCGAAGGTGCTGTGCGGCCTGTTCGACGACCAGATGCGGCTCGTGCGCGTGATCCAGCGGCCGACCGACCGGGAGCTCCCGCCCGAACAGATGATGGACGCGCTCGAGGCGCACATCCGCGAGCTGCTCCGGGGCGCCGGCATCGCCGCGGACGAGCTCCGCGGCGTCGGCGCGGCGTTTCCTTCGCACGTGGACTTCGCGGAGGGCGTGCTTATCGAGACCGCGGATCTCTACCAGCTCAACGACGTGCCCGTGCGCGAGATGCTCGAAAAGCGGCTCGGCGTGCCGGTTTATATCGACAACGACTCCAACGCGGCGGCGCTCGCGGAGCACCGGCTCGGCGCGGGGCGCGGCTTTCGCGACATGATCTACGTCACCGTCGCGACCGGCGTCGGCGGCGGGCTGATCTTAAGCGGCGAGCTGTACCGCGGCATCCACGGCTCGGCCGGCGAGATCGGCCACATGTTCGTGTCGGACTCGACCGGCTACCCGTGCGGCTGCGGTGTCTCGGGCTGCGTGGAGTCGATCGCCTCGGGCGCGAACATGGCCAAGTACGCGATGGACCGCATCAAGGAGGGCGCCGAGAGCCGCATACTCGACCACGCGGGCACGATCTCGCGCATCGAAATGCTGGCCGTCGGAAAGGCGTTCGCCGAGGACGACCCGCTGGCGATCGAGGTCGTCGAGCGCGGCGCGGAGTACCTCGGGCGGATGTTCCAGTCGCTGTACCAGATCTTCGACATCAACGTGTTCGTCTACGGCGGCGGCGTGATGAAGCTCGGCGAGCGGTTCGTCTCGCGCATCGTCCAGGCATACCGGCGGCACTCGCAGATGGAGTACCGCTACCCGGCGCAGTTCCTCCCGGCCGAGCTCGGCGACAACGCGGGCATGATCGGCGCGGCGCTGCTGGTGAAGTAGCTTGGGGCGCTTCTTCTCCCGGCCGCGCGCGTACTGGTCGACGCGGCCCGGCGATCGCGTGGAGACTGTGCGCCACAGCGCGGCCTATGCGCCGCTTGCCGGCATCCGGATGGCCTTTTTCAGCGATATCCACGCCAACAGGCGCTTTTCCGACGAGGCCCTGCGGGCGTTTTTTGCGCGCGTCTCGGCGCTTTGGCCGGACATCGTGCTGATCGGCGGCGACCTCGCGGAGGATTATGAGAGCCTCCGGCGACTGCTGCGCGCCATGCGGGTGCTCGAACCGCATTTGGGCATCTATGCCTGCCTGGGCAACAACGACAGCGAAATCGCGGATTTTGCCGAGGATGTGTCGCGGCACATGCGCCTGCTGGTCAACGAGGCGGCGCTGGTCGAGTTTGGCGCAGGCGCGCTGGCCATCGGCGGCGTCGACGACTGGAAGCATGGCAATCCGTCGGCCCGGGGACTGTTCTCCGCTCGGGAACCGGCCTTTCGCGTGCTGCTGTCGCACTATCCGGTCGCGCAGGACTACGGCGGAACCCCGAAGGCCGACCTGCAGCTCTCCGGCCACACGCACGGCGGGCAGTTCAACGTTCTCGGCGTCACGCCGTTCTCCGCGCTGTTCGAGTGCCGGTCGCACAGGTGGATCTCCGGGGAGTGCGCGATCGACGGCGTCAGGACGATCGTCTCCAACGGCATCGGTGCGAGCCGCTTGCCGCTGCGCGTCGGCGTCCCGCCACAGCTTCATTTGGTGGTGCTTTGCGAATAATGAGAAAATCGACTTGACCCGGTTGATCAATGCGCCATTCGAGTGCCGGTCGCATAAATGGGCCTTCGGGAAGCGATCGCTTCTCGAAGGCGTCCGGACGGTCCTCTCCAGCGGCATCCGGACGAGCCGTTTTCGTTGCGCGTGTAGACCCGCCTGCGCTTCATTTGGTAGTATCTTACAAATGCAAAAAAAACGGCTCGTCCCCGGTTGACAGCGGATTTCGACCCTGCTATAATGACCACAGAAGTTATCCTGTGGTGTGCGCCACGCCAATGCTTTTACCCACAGATTCAAAAAAGGATTCCGGGTCGATTTCGCGGATGCCAGGCCCCCGATAGTATCGCCAGGGGAAGGCAGCAAGTGGTCGCAGGTCTCCGTCCTGCCTGAGCGGCGGGTGAAAAAGCGGCGGCGAGCGGCATTCACGGGATAATGTTTTTCGGAAGCGCCCCGGCGGGTCTCTCGCGAGGGGCGCTTCCGTTTGCCGCGAAGGGAGCGCGGGAGACCACTTTGGATTTTATGCCAATCCAAAATATTAAGGCAATACCGCATAAAGAGGGCGCGCGCCGGCGAGATGAATTTCGGGTTCGCAAAAGCCGCAGGCGTAGCAGGGCTACGTCAAGGATTTTGCAGGCCCGAGATGGCGGAAATGCAGCCGCCCGCGCCCGCACGATTTGTGCGGTG
>JAAYZL010000040.1 GCA_012514855.1 Clostridiales bacterium | reverse complement strand
GACTTTATCTGAGCATGCCACTCCGTCCACGGGATGATTCGCTCCATCTGGGCCAGAAACCCTTTTTTCTTCGTCCGCACCTGCGAAAGTTCGTCGCTCAGGGCCGACAAGCTGATTTGCTTATTCAAAGCGCTATATCACTCTTTCCGCTTGCTGGCTACCGGCTTCTGTGTGGTGTTTCCTTTGCAGTATAGGTTCGCCGCAAACGCATGTCGCTTGGCTTCGTCGCTTTCGCAGACTCTTGCTCTGCCATGAGCGCCGTTCCGCTGAGAAAGTCTTCGTCGGACGGCTCCCCGATGCGTTCCGGGCGGCACCCCGGTCCGTCGCTCGAGCAAAGCACCCCGAACGTCGACTCCGCATAGGAGATGTCGCGCTTGAAGGATATTGCCTTCCATCGGCGAGGCGCAAACGATCCGCCGGACGCGGAAGGTATTGACATTCTTTGGCGGCTGCGATATAATACACGCAGTTTTATAGGGGGTTTACCGGTTGGACAGGCGACTGCTTCAAGATTTTGAGCTTTATGGGTGGGAAGCTCCTAGGTAACCGATGATTTGATGAGGTGGTGGATTGCCGAGGCGGTTTTTCGTCCCCACACGGAGCCGGAAGGGAGCCGTAGCAGCGCTACGGCGACCGGATGAGCGACAACGGCGTGCGATTCAAATGAATTTGAATCGCACGGTCGCACAGCGACTTGGTTTCCCAAAGGGAAACCAACCTTGTGGGGGCGGAAAAGCGACCGGCAGGCCCGTCGCCGAATAAATCAGCGGTTGCCTAGTGTTCTGGCACAGTCAAGACTTGGGGACTCGCGCGAGAGATTTTTTCGTCCAGCACGGAGCCGGAGCGCAGAAATAGCGGCGCTATTTCAAGCGGAGGGCGACAAAGCTGTGCGGAAAAGGACCCGCGCGAAAACGAAGGAATGGCTGTGTCAGAGCACCAGGGGAGTTGTTCGCCCATTTTTGTTTGGGGCGGCGCGCTTTGCGCCTCCGGCCGAGCCGATACGTACGGGCGCGAGCTCGATCAAGAAAGGATGGGGAAGATGGGTTTTCAAGAGGGACTGAATGTCGCGCTGTTTTGCATGGGGATGGTATTCGTACTTCTGGCGTCGATCTACGCGCTGATCAGGCTGACTTCCGCGGCGATGGCGCGGTTTCAACGGACAGAGAGAAAAAACTAACACGGAGGGAAAGACATGTTTGTACACGCGCTTGAAACCATTTGGTCGAGCTCGGGGTTCGCCGCGCTGACCTTTCAGCACGCTCTGATGATTCTGACCGCCTGCGTCTTGATCTACCTCGCGATCGCGAAGAAGTTCGAACCGCTTTTGCTTTTGCCCATTGCCTTTGGGATGCTGCTGGCAAACCTGCCGCTCGCAAACCTCATGGGCGGCCCCGACGGACAGGAAGCCGGCGGCCTGCTGTACTATCTCTATCAGGGCGTGAAGCTGGGCATCTACCCGTCGCTGATCTTCCTCGGAATCGGCGCGATGACCGACTTCGGGCCGCTGATCGCCCGCCCGTCCTGCCTGTTCATGGGCGCGGGCGCGCAGCTGGGCATCGCGATCGCGTTTATGGTCGCGCTGATCTGGTTTGACCCGCAAGAGGCCGCGTCCATCGGCATCATCGGCGGCGCGGACGGCCCGACGGCGATCTACCTGACCTCAAAGCTGGCGCCGCACCTGCTGCCCGCCATCGCGATCGCCGCCTATTCCTACATGGCGCTGATTCCGATGATCCAGCCGCCGCTGATGCGCGCGCTGACCACGAAGAAGGAGCGCGAGGTCGTCATGGACCAGATGCGCGAGGTTTCGAAGCTCGAGAAGATCTGCTTCCCGATCATCGTCACCGTGTTCTGCGTGCTGCTGCTCCCGTCGGTCGCGCCGCTGATCGGCATGCTGATGCTGGGCAACCTCTTTAAGGAATCCGGCGTGGTCGAGCGGCTGTCCTCCACGGTGCAGAACGCGCTGATCAACATCGTGACGATCTTTCTGGGCGTCACCGTCGGCGCGACCGCCAGCGCGGAGACCTTCCTGACGTGGGAGACGCTGCGCATCATCTTCCTCGGGCTCGCGGCGTTCATGTTCAGCACGATCGGAGGGCTGCTGCTCGGGAAGCTCATGTACAAGCTCTCGGGCGGCAAGATCAACCCGCTGATCGGCTCGGCGGGCGTGTCGGCGGTGCCGATGGCCGCGCGCGTTTCGCAGATCGAGGGGCAGAAGGCGAGGCCCGGCAACTATCTGCTGATGCACGCCATGGGCCCGAACGTCGCGGGCGTCATCGGCTCCGCGATTGCGGCGGGCGTGCTCTTGTCGCTGTTCGGATAGGCGGCGTATTTACAAGCCGCTGCGAATGGTATACAATGGTTGTCAGCGACGCCGAGGGGGTGGTTGTCATCAGGCCGGAACAGAACCTCAGGACCGCGCTCGGGCTGTTTTGGTATTTCTTCCGGATCGGATGGTTCACCTTCGGCGGCGGCTGGGGCATCGTCGCGCAGATACAGCGCGACTATGTCGAAAAGCGGGGTTGGCTGACCGAGGAGGAGTTGATGAACCTCACCTCGGTCGGCCGCTCCGTTCCGGGCATCATGATCACCAACGTGAGCTTCCTGTTCGGCCACCACATGGCCGGCCCGCTCGGCGGATTTTTTTCGATACTGGGCATGATGATACCGCCGGTCGCGATTTTGAGCGCCGTCACGTTCTTCTACTTGCAGTTCCGCGACAATGTCTATGTGGCGCGCGCGCTGACGGGCATCCGCGCGGCGGTGGTGCCGATCATCGGCGTCGCGGCCTGGAAGCTGCGAAAGGGCGCGCTCAAGGACGCGGCGGGATACCTGCTCGCCGCCGGCTCGCTGGCGCTTTGCCTGTTTACCGGCATCAGCAGGATACTGATCGTCATTTTGGGCGCGGCTGCGGGGCTGATTCTCAGGGAGGTGAACCACCGTGGCGGCGCTTGAGCTGTTCTGGGTGTTTGTGAAGATCGGGTTCACGAGCTTCGGGGGCCTGTCGATGGTGCCGCTGATCAACGCGGAGATGGTCGCCCACGGCTGGATGACCGCCTCGGAGGTCTCCGACATCGTCGCCATTGCCGAGATGACGCCCGGGCCGCTCGGCCTCAACAGCGCGACGTTCGTCGGCATACGCGTTTACGGGGTCGTAGGCGCGCTGTCTGCAAACCTCGGCGTGCTGACGCCGACGCTGACGGTCTGCTTCCTCGCGGCGGTATTCCTGAAGAAGTTTCAGGAAAACAGGCTGCTGCAAAACGCCATGTACGGCATCCGTCCGACGGCGCTGGGCATGATTCTCGCGACGATGTACGTGCTGGGCGCGGAGAACTATATCGTCAACCTCGCTCCGCACTGGCAGAGCATGGGCATCGGCGCGGTGGTCGCGGTGCTGCTGGCGAAGTTCAAGTGGAGCATACCGGCGGTGATCCTTATGTCGGCGGCGATGGGGCTTCTGATCGTACGGTAGCTGCTATTCGTGCACGACGTGCTCGGCCAGGCGGATGGCCTCGAGTATGGGCTTCCCCGTCTCGGAGAGCAGGTATTCTCGGCTCGCGGCCGGCAAGAGCGCGCCCGCGGCCGCGAAATCGCCCGCGTGGATGAGTGCGCGCACGCGCGACGCGCTGACGGCCACGCCCGCCTTCTCCAGCCGCGGCACGACGATCAACTCGATCCCGCCGGCGGGCAGGATTTCGAGCATCGCCTCGTTGTAGACCGCGGTGATCTGGGAAAACGGTTCCTCGCCGACATAGCGGCGCGAGATTCCGGCCGCGCGCGCGATTTTTAGAAAAATCCCGCAGTCGAGTCGCGCGTGCGCGCGCATGATCCGCAGTTCATCCTTCAGGAAGTACGACGGGAAGGTCGCGCTGCTGACCATGTAGCTGCCCGTCGGGTGGACGCGGACGTTCGGGAGCGCGGCCGTGCCCCGCTTGACCATCTCGAACCGGTCGCGGAACGGCACGAGCGAACGCTCCTCCGATACGACGAACAGCTCGACGCGGCTATTTTCGCGGGCGGCGCGCTCGACCAGGTGCAGATGGCCCAGCGTGAACGGATTCGCGTTCATCACGACCGCCGCGCCCCCGCCCCCGCCCCCGGCAAGCCCTTCGCAGTAGCGCCGAAACGCGCCCGCGCGGTTCTCCATAAACACCAGCTCGCCCTCGACGCGCGCGATCTCAAAAAAGCCGAGGTCGGAAAAATACGGCGCGGCCTCGGGCTTCGCGTACAGAAACAGGTGCGCATGTCCCTTGGAGAGCGCGACCTCGGTCAGGTGCGTGACCAGCGCGCCCAGCAGCCCCTCGCCCCTGTGCGCGGAATCCACCGCGAGGCAGCGCAGCGTGTTGCGGTACGCCGAGCCTGTCGCGAGCAGCCGGTCGCACGCGTCAAACAGGCCGCAGCTGTAATCGACGTGGCGGTCGAGTTCGAGGCCCTCCGCCGCGAGCAGCGTGCGGAGCGCGGTCTGCCCGGCCCCGTCCGAGGCCGGTATCTCCCGAATGGCGTATTCGCGCATAACATCCCCTCCGCCACCATTATAGCACGCGCGCCGGACGGTTGCAAATCCCCTGAAGGAGGCATCCCATGGACGAACTCTACGGGCGCCCGGTCGGGGTCGCGGACATGCTCCGCTCGCGCGACGAGCGCGCGGCGCGGCAGCGCGCGCTGCTCTCCTCGGGCGGCGCGCTCATCTGCCTGACGATGAACGTCGCGGGGCCCGTCAAGGCGACGCCGCTGATCCGGCGCGGCTTTCTGGAGGGCGTCCGGCTCGTGCGCGGCCAGCTCCGGGCGATGGGCGCGCGCGTCCGGTCGGAGGAGATTCTCGAGCGGCACACCGGCTTTGAGGGATATTTGCTGACCGACGCGGACGCGCGCGCGGCGAAGCTGCGCATGTGCGCGGTGGAGGACACGGAGCCGCTGGGCAGGATGCTGGACATAGACGTGCTCCATGGGAGCGCGGAAAAGCTCTCGCGGCAGGATGTCGGAAGGCCGCCAAGGCACTGTCTCCTGTGCGAGGGCGACGCTTTGTGCTGCGCGCGCGCGCGCGCGCACCCGGTCGATGCGCTGTTTTGGGAGGCGGAACGGCGGATAGGGGAACACCTCGCGGTGCGGTTTACCGAGGTATGCGCGCAGGCCGCCTCGCGCGCGCTCGGCTACGAGGTCTCCGTGACGCCCAAGCCCGGACTCGTCGACCGCGCAAACAGCGGCGCGCACGCGGATATGGATTTTTTCACGTTCCTCGACGCCATGCCCGCGCTGGAGCCGTACTTCCGCGCGTGCGTCGGGATGGGGATGGAAATGCGCGACCGCGCGCCGGAGGACGCGTTCCGGGCGCTCCGGCCGCGGGGCATGCTCGCCGAGGCGGCCGTGCTCGAGGCGACCGGCGGCGTCAACACGCACAAGGGCGCGGTCTTTTCGCTGGGAATCCTGCTGGGCGCCCTCGGCTGGCGCTACGGAAGGGGGCTTCCGCACGACACCGGGGCGCTGCTTGAGCTGGCGTCGGATATGACCGGCGCCGAGATGGCGCGGGAGCTGGAATCCGCGCGGCAGAGCGCGTCGACGGCCGGGGAGCGCGCGTTTCGGGCGCACGGGCTCGAGGGTGCGCGCGGCGAGGCGGCGCGGGGCTTTCCGTCGGTCCGCGAGGCGGCGCTTCCGGCGATCCGGGAGAGCCTTGCGCGCGGCGAGGACATAAACGCCGCGGGCGTGCGCGCGCTTCTCAGGCTCATCGCGCGCGCGGAGGACACGAACCTCGTCGCGCGCGGCTCCGAAAAGCGCCGCATGCGGGCCGCGCTCGAGGCGGCGGCGCTCGCGGAAGGCCCGATCGACCTCGACGGCGTCGCGGCGCTCGACCGGGCGTTCATCGCGGAAAACCTTAGCCCCGGCGGCTCCGCGGACCTGCTCGCGGTCGCGTTCTTTCTCTATTTTCTGGAGAATGCGGAGTTCGCGTAATACCAATCCAAAATATGAATTCCTCGTCGCGCCGGGTCTTTTCGCGCACGGCGGCCCGTTCAAATCTTCGGTTTGAACGGACCGGTCGCGTTGCAACTTTGATTGCCTTCGGCAATCCACCACCTCATTAAATCAGTGCTTACCTAGGTAACCGCTGATTTAATCCCGCGCGCGCTGGTGGCTGCATTTCCGCCATCCCGGGCCTGCTGAATTCTTGAAATAGCGCTGCTATTCCTGCGAATTCTGCAAGCCCAATCTGACGAAAATTC
>JAAYZL010000334.1 GCA_012514855.1 Clostridiales bacterium | reverse complement strand
GAGAGCTTCCCGACGCGGGACCCGGATAACACGATCGCGGACATCCTCGCGTTTTTTGACGGAAAGGGCATCGAGGCGCTTGGCGTCAGCTGCTTTGGTCCGCTGGACCTGAACGAGGCGTCCCCGTCGTTTGGAAGCATCACGACGACGCCGAAGCTCGCCTGGCAAAATGTGCCGCTGCGTTCGCTGCTGACGGCGGCGCTCAAGGTTCTGGTCGGCATCGACACCGACGTCAACGGCGCGGCGCTCGGCGAGGCGCTGCTCGGCGCGGGGAAGGGGCTTCAGAGCCTCGTCTATTTCACCGTCGGAACCGGCATCGGCGGCGGCTATTACTACCAGGGAAAGCTGCTGCACGGGCTCGTGCACCCGGAGATGGGCCACATCTTGCTCCGGCCGCACCCGCAGGACCCGGCGCCGCGCGGCTTCTGCCCGTTCCACGACGGCTGCCTCGAGGGGCTGGCCTGCGGGTTCTCGATGGAGAGGCGCTGGGGCGTGCCGGGAAAGGAGCTCCCGCCGGAGCATATCGCGTGGACGATCGAGGCCGAGTACCTCGCGCAGATGTGCGTCGCGGCGGTCGTCGTGCTGTCGCCGGAGAAGATCGTGCTCGGCGGCGGCGTGATGCAGCAGGAGCGGTTGCTCCCGATGATCCGTGCGCGGACGCGCGGGATGCTCAACGGCTATGTCGCGCATCCGGCGCTCGTCGAGGACATCGAACACTATATCGTCGCGCCTGCGCTCGGCGCAAACAGCGGCGCGGTCGGCGCGCTCCTGCTTGCGGAGCGTTCGCTGAGGTGAAATATGGCAACGAGAGGAAATCTGAGCATCCCCTGGCCGTTTGAAAAGATGCAGGTCCGGCTCAACAGCGACACGAACCTGCTGAAGCTCGTCGCGATCATTGCGATGCTGATCGACCACGCGGGCAAGATGCTGTTTGACAACAATCCCACCATGCGCATCATCGGGCGGCTCGCGTTTCCGATGTTCGCGTATTGCCTGGCGGTCGGCGCGGTGTACACGAAGGATATGGGCCGCTACATCTCGCGCATCGCCTTTTTGGCGCTGATCTCGCAGCCGATATACGCGGTGGCGCTCGGCCACGCGCCGGCGTCGATGTTCTCGGTGCCGTTTACCGAAAACCCGATCGGCGCGGCGTTCAATTTCTACGTCAAGAGCTGGAGCCAGCCGAGCATCTTGCTGTCGCTCGTGCTCGGGCTCGCGATCCTGTGGTCGATCCGCGACCGCCACCTTGTGCTGACCGCGGGGCTTTTGCTGCTCGCGTGGATCATCCAGGGGAGCCTCGACTACGGCTTCCGCGGGATCGTGCTGATGCTGTCGTTCTTCCTGTTCTGCTCGGTTCCGATCGTGTCGCTGCCGGTCGTCGCGGGGTACATGATCTGGTGGGGAATGCAGTCGCGTTCGTTCACGGTGTTCGGCGTGTCGTTCGGGACGCAGATGTTTGCGGTGCTGGCGCTGCCCTTGATCTACATCCACACGAATTCGAGCTTGAAGCTCAACAAGTGGGTGTTCTACCTGTTCTACCCGGCGCACCTCGTGCTGATTCTGGTGCTGGATCGGCTCGCGGTGTTCGGGTAGCGACCAAAAAGAAAACGCGCCCGGACAGGGACGTCCCGGGCGCTCTAGGATATGGCCTCGCCGTACATTATGCGGTCTTTTTTTCGGTGAGCGGCCCGAAGTAGCTGCCCGCCATGAAGTTGATGAGCCTGCGCATGTCCGTCGGATGGGAGACCTTGAGCTCGATCTTCGAGATGCCTCCGTCGCAGGACGCGGTCTCGAGCACCTCGCGCAAAAGCGTGTTGTTGCGGAAGTCCTCGCTGCGCCCGTCCGAGGAAGTTACCAATACCGGCTCCACGCAGGAATCGACAGTCTCATAAAAACGCTTTGTATCTTGGATGTTGAAAAGTTTCATAAATTCTAGCCCTCCTTGGAAAACCTTGGTCCCTGTGATACAATGATAGCGCGTCCGGCGCGGAAAGTCTATCCGGAAATCGCCGACAATTATCACGATCGCGACAAGGAGGCGAGCACATGCAGCAGATGACTTCGCTGACGCTCTCCAAAAACCGACGCGAGTCGGTTGTGCGGGGAACGCCGGGGTTTCCGTGCGCCGCGTACTTTTCGGACATCGCGCTGTTTCCGGCGAGCATGGTCTCCTGGCATTGGCACGAGGAGATCGAGCTCTCGATGGTCGTCGGCGGCGCCGCGCGCGTGCGCACCCGCGACGGGGAGTTCGTGCTGCGCGCCGGCGAGGGGATGTTCATCAACGCGGGCGCGCTGCACGCGTTTGACATCGTCGGGGACGAGGGCTGCCGGATGATCATGCTCGTGCTCGACCACACGATGCTCTGCGGGAGCGAGGACAGCGTGTTCGCGAAGCGCTACGTGCACCCTCTGATCAGCTCCGGCGCGGTGAAGCTGATCCCGCTGTGCCCCGGCGTCGAGTGGCAGAGGGCGGTGCTCTCGTGCCTGCGTGAGGCGTTTCTGATCTACGACGAGGGGAAGTACGGCTTCGAGCTGCTCGTGCGCGCGCGGCTCACCGAATGCCTGTTCCACATCGTCCCAAACGTCCGCGAGGCGATGCGCGCGTTCGAGAGCGCGGAGGGCGCTTGGGAGGAGCGCGTCAAGCAGATGCTGGACTTCATCCACCTGAACCACGCGCAGCCGATCGCGCTCGACGACGTCGCGCAGGCGGCCAACGTCGGGAGGCGCGAGTGCCTGCGCACGTTCCAGAAGACGCTGGGAATCTCGCCGATCGCGTACCTCCTGCGCTACCGGGCGTCGGTTTCGGCGCAGCTTTTGATCGACACCGACCGCTCGATCGCCGACATCTGCTTCGAGGTGGGGTTCAACAGCCAGAGCCACTACGGGCAGATCTTCAAGCGCTACTTCCTGTGCACGCCGCGAGAGTACCGGGAGCGCATGCGGAGGCTGTGATATTGAACCGGAGGTGATTCCGCGTGACACAACCCGTCGCACCCGCAAGGAAGCCGGTGGTCGGAATCGCGCTGATCTACGCATGCGTGCTCATCGCCGCGTGGATCGGCGCATGGATGCTCTCGCTGTATCTCGAGAAACACGCCATACTGCCCGCAACGCAGTTCGCCCGGTTCGTTTACTGGACGGTGTTGCGCGTCTTAATCTGGGTTTTGCCCTCCGTGGCGATCATCCGCCGGAGCGGGCGACGATTCCGCGACGCGCTCGGCGCCGGGCGGATAAGGTCGGCGCTCTTGTGGGGCGGCGTCTCCGGCGTCCTCGTGGGATGCACGACGCTCATCTTCCGGGCCGTCCGGGGCATGCCGCTGTTCTCCATCGATTGGAGCTGGGCGCTGCTCACAGCGGTCGTCGTGGGGCCCATTGTGGAGGAAATCACCTTTCGAGGCGCGGTGCTGGGGGCGCTGGAGGCGCGCTGTTCGTTTGCCGTCTCGAATCTGATCACCGGGGTGCTGTTCCTGTTGATCCATTTCCCCGGCTGGTACTTCCAAGGCGCTCTGATGCGGAATCTCGTCAGTCCCGTCGGCGGGGCGCTGTCCGTGCTTTTGCTGGGGTGGCTCTTCGGGTATATCGCGCACAGGAGCAAGTCGCTGGCCGGGGGCATATTGGTCCACATGCTGAACAATTTCTTCGCGGCATAAAAAAGCTGCGAACCGAACCGCTCAATCATTCCCATGCGCGCCGGTTTCCGCTCCAGGCGCTACAAAGCGCCCCGGAAAATCAATCCGGGGCGCTCGCTCTGCCTTAGTTTCAGCTCCTGAGGCTGTGCTTCACGCGGTCGTGCTCCTCGCTTCGCTTGGCGTTGTTGAAGCGGTCGAGCGTGCCGACCAGATAGCCGGTGATGCGGCGGATGCGCTCGAACGGGCGGTCCTCCTCGGCGCGGCCGCAGTTCGGGCAGTTGTCGCCGATGATGCCGTTGTAGCCGCAGACGGGGTCGCGGTCGACGGGGTGGTTGATCGAGCCGTAGCCCATGCCGTTCTCCCGCATCACGCGCACGATCTTCTCAAACGCCTCGAGGTTCTGCGTCGTGTCGCCGTCGAGCTCGACATAGGAGATGTGGCCGGCGTTCGTCAGCGCGTGGTAGGGCGCCTCGATGCGAATCTTGTCGATCGCGCCGATCTCGAAGTACACCGGCACGTGGAAGCTGTTCGTGTAGTACGCGCGCTCGGTCACGCCCGGAATTTTCCCGAACTGCTTGCAGTCGATCTTGACGAACCGGCCGGACAGCCCCTCGGCGGGCGTCGCGAGCAGCGTCACGTTCATGCCGGTCTTCCGGCTGGCCTCGTCGCAGCGGCGGCGCATGTAGGTGATGATCTCGAGCCCGAGGTTGCGCGCCAATTCGCTCTCGCCGTGGTGCGCGCCGGTCAGCGCCTTCAAGCTCTCCGCGAGCCCGATGAAGCCGATCGACAGCGTGCCGTGCTTGAGCACCTCGCGCACCTCGTCGTTCCAGTCGAGCTTTTCGCTGTCGAGCCACACGCCCTGGCCCATCAGGAACGGGAAATTGCGCACGTGCTTGCGCGCCTGAATCTCGAACCGCTCGAGCAATTGTTCAAGCGCGAGGTCCAACATGCGGTCGAGCCCTTCGAAGAACTGCTCGACGCTGTGGTTGGCCTTGATCGCGAGCCGGGGCAGGTTGATCGTCGTGAAGCTCAGGTTGCCGCGGCCGTTGGAGATCTCCTTCTCCGGGTCGTGCACGTTTCCGATGACGCGCGTGCGGCAGCCCATGTACGCGATCTCGGTCTCGGGGTGGCCCTCCTTGTAGTACTGCAGGTTGAACGGCGCGTCCTGGAACGAGAAGTTCGGGAACAGCCGCTTCGCCGAGCAGCGCATCGCGAGCTTGAACAGGTCGTAGTTCGGGTCGCCGGGGTTGTAGTTGACGCCCTCCTTGACGCGGAAGATCTGGATCGGGAAGATCGGCGTCTCGCCGTTTCCGAGGCCCTCCTCGGTCGTCAGCAGCAGGTTTTTGACGACCATCCGCGCCTCGGGCGACATGTCCATGCCGTAGTTGATCGACGAGAACGGAACCTGCGCGCCCGCGCGGGAGTTCATCGTGTTCAGGTTGTGGATCAGCGCCTCCATCGCCTGGAACGTCGCGCGGTCGGTCTCCAGGACGGCCTTCTTGTGCGCGAACGCCTGGAGCCTTTCGATGTCCTCCCCGGAGATGCCGCGCTCGAGCAGAAGCTCCTTCTCGGCCTCCTTGTACGCGTCGGTCTGCAAGAGCGACGGAACCAGATCCTTTTCCGACCGAAGTCGGTCGACGATCGCCCGGCCGTCCTTCTCCGCGTCCTCGACGCCGAGCGTGAGTTCCATCGCGCGGATCAGGTTGTCGCGGTAGCGCTTGCGGAACGTCTTTTTGACGCCCTCGGCCATCGCGTAGTCGAAGTTGACGATCGACTGCCCGCCGTGCTGGTCGTTCTGGTTCGCCTGAATCGCGATGCACGCGAGCGCCGAATACGAGTAGATGTCGTTCGGCTCGCGCAGATACCCGTGCCCGGTCGAGAATCCGCCCCGAAACAGAGCGATCAGGTCGATCTGGCAGCAGGTGGTCGTCAGCGTCAGAAAATCCATGTCGTGGATGTGGATGTCGCCGTTCTTGTGCGCGGCCGCGTGCTCGGGCTTCAGGATGAACATGAGGTTGAACTGCTTCGCGCCCTCGGAGCCGTACTTCAGCATCGCGCCCATCGCGGTGTCGCCGTTGATGTTCGCGTTCTCGCGCTTGATGTCGGACTCGATCGCCGCCTTGTTCGTGATGTCGTCGTAGATGCGCATGAGCCGCGTGTTCATCTCGCGGATGCGGCTGCGCTCCGCGCGGTAGAGGATATAGGTCTTCGCCGTGCGGACGAAGCCGTTCTCGATCAGCACGCGCTCGACGGTGTCCTGAACCTCCTCGACGCTGGGAATATCGATGGCCTCGTTTTTTTCCAGCTCCACGAGGACCTGCTGGGTCAGCGCCTCGGCCGCCTTGTAGGTCTTGGCGCTGTTGCTGGCCTGGAAAGCCTTCATGATGGCCTCGGTGATCTTCCGGGGGTCGAACGGGACTTTTCTACCGTCTCGCTTGATGATCGTGTCTATCATATTCGGCAGCCTCCGCGAATGTATTGTGGAGCGCGAGCGCCCCGTCCCGAGCAAAACCTGCGATTTCGGCGGTTGGTTTTAACCCCTTGCCGGGATAAAAAAATCCCCCCGCTGAATCCCGCAACTCCCGCAGGGCCGGAACACTGGAAGCGCGCAAACCCATTATATTGTGGTATGTACCCCGGTGTCAACACAAAATATAGAGTTTGGGCGAGATTTCATGAATTTGTCATACTGTGTTCGGTTGCGCCGAAACCGACTTTTGCCGCTATTCCCCGGCGGCGCGCGAGAACTGCGCCTTGCATTTCTTTTCAAAAAACGGTATGATAGTGGGCGAACATTGGGAGGAACGGAAGCATGAGGAAGAGCACGGCGACCATACTGTTGGCCCATCCGGAGGCGCTGCGCGTGGCGGCCTCGGCGGGCCGGATTTCCACGACCGCCGGCTCCGCGCTCGAAATATTTCAAAAGAGCGACGGCGGAGAAAAAGATGTAAAACTTGTCAAGAAGGTGCTCTCGTCCGGACATCGGTCTGTACTCGAGCACCAGGTGCTGTCGGTCGCGTTCGACGGCGTGTCGGTCATGGTCGAGCAGTTCGTCATCGAGTTCCGGCTCGCGTCGTACACGGTCAAGTCGCGGCGCTACGTCGACTTCTCCGAGGCGGGGTTCGTCGTGCCGGAGGGGGCGCCCGACGGCTTCCGCGCGCGTATGGAGCGGCTTTTCGCCCTCTACGGCGAGCTCCTTGCGATGGGCGTGCCGAAGGAGGACGCGCGCTTTGTGCTGCCGTACTGCTTCCGCAGCAACTTCTACATGACGCTGAACGCGCGCGAGTTCGTGCACCTGGTCGGCGCGATGACCCGCGGGCGCGGGCGGCGCTTCCCGGAGATCAGGATGCTCGGCGAATCGCTGGCGAAGCAGTTCGAGGAGCTGTACCCGGGTGTACTAGACCAGAGTCGGTTTCCGGAGTGCGCGGAGCCACAAATTCCGACCGAATTCTGTTTTGGAAGCGCATCGACCGGAGCGGCGGAAATCCTGTCGTCTCCCGACTGCGGTCGGATTCTGGGCGAGGCGATGCGCTTTTCCGGGCGGCTCGGCATGCGCGAGGCGCTTGTCCGCGACGCCCGGCCGCGCGAGCTCGAGCTTCTGAACTTCGTGTTTCGAGTCGAAAACGCGTCGCTCGCGTGCGTGACGCACTTCGCGAGGCACCGTATGCAGTCGCCCCTCTACATGCCCTCGGCCGACGCGCTCGCGCGGGGAAACTACGTGCTCCCGGAGAGCATCGCCGAAATCCCAAGCGCGCGGGAGCTCTACGAGGGCGTATTCCGGGAGGAGGCGGAGTTCGCCCGGGAGATGCTCAAAAGGGGCCTTCGCCCCGAGGACATCTGCTACCTTGCGCTCAGCGGCCACACCGCGGACATGCTGTTTTCGATGAACGCGCGCGAGCTTCTGCACTTCATGAAGCTGCGCATCTGCCGCCGCGCGCAGTGGGAGATACGGGGCATCGCGCTTCAGATGCTGAGGCTTCTGGCGGCGCTCGAGCCGGAGCTGTTTTCGCACTACGGGGCGAGCTGCCTCGTCGACGGCCGGTGTCCGGAGGGAAAGCTCACCTGCGGCCGCCCGATCGAGCGGTCGGAGATCATGGGAGGGAACGCATGAACAACGCGAAGGGAATCGCCCGCGTCGGCGTCACGCCCTACTGCCGCGACGACGGGTCGCAGTATTTTCCGCAGGGGTATATCGACGGCATCGAGGCCGTCGGCGCGGAGCTCGTGCCGATCTGGTACGAGACGCCGCTCTCGGCGCTGTTTCCGTTGGTCGTCAGCCTCGACGCCCTGCTGTTCAGCGGCGGCGGGGACATCGACCCCTGCCACTACGGCCAAAGGCGCGAGGCGCTGTGCAGCCGCCCGAACCCCGTCCGCGACCAGCTCGAACTGGCGCTCGCCGACCTCGTGCTCGGGCGAAACATCCCGGTTCTGGGCATCTGCCGGGGCATGCAGCTTTTGAACGTCGCGCTCGGCGGGACGCTCAAGCAGAACATCGAGGGCCACCGCAGCGAGCCGGACTTCGGTCAGGGGATGTGGCACGACATACGCATCGAGCCCGGCTCGCGCGTCCACGGAATCGTCGGCGCCGAGGTGCTCCGCGCGAACAGCTTCCACCACCAGTGCGTCGACGAGCCGGGCGAGGGGCTTCTCGTGACCGCCCGCGCCGAGGACGGCGTGATCGAGGCGATCGAATTGCCCGGGGACCGCTTCGTCGTCGGCGTCCAGTGGCACCCGGAGAAGTCGCTCAAGGACGACGACGCGTCGCTGCGATTCTTCGAGGCGCTGCGCGCGGAGATGCGGTAAGAATGCGGGGACGGCGCGAACCGTCCCCGTTGTCTATTTAAAATCCTCATCCCGGCGCTCATTCGTCAATCTCCCCGTCCCCGAGCGCGCTCTCGACGGCCTCGCGGATCGCGTCCCAGGGGAATCCCCTCCTCGCGAGCGCCTGCGAGAGCTTCGCCTTCGCCTCGCGCGGGGGCAATTTTTCGTACTTCCGCGCGAGCTGCCGGGCGGCGCGCTTCGCCGCGTCCGACTGCTGGTCGGAATCGAGCAGCGAGAGCGCCTCCTCGGCGTCCTCCTCGGAGATGCCCTTCGCGCGCAGCTTCTGCTTCAGCGCGTAGACGCCGACCGGCTTTTCGGCGCTCCGCTCCACCGTGCGCTCGGCGTAGCGGCGGTCGTCGAGCAGCCGGTTTTCGCGGAGCCGCGCGAGCGTTTTTTCGACCGCGGGCGCGACGAAGCCCTTTTCGAGAAGGGACCGCTCGAGCTCCTTCTCGGTGCGCGCGCGAAACTCGAGGCTTTCGAGCGCCGCCTCGTACGCGTCCGCGAGCTGCAGCGGCGCGACCCGGCCTATGTAGCGCGCCGGGTCGAGCGCGTCGCCGATTTTTAGCGGGCACATCTGAAAGTGCCGCGCGCGGACCGCGAGCGCCTCGCGCCCGTCGAACGTGACCCGAACGACGCCCCGGGTCTCCCGGATTTCCGTCACCGTCGCCAAGCAACTCCCCCCCTCCGCGATCATTATACCAGAGCGTTCCGGCGCTTTCAAGCCAGGGATTTCCTTGACCGCCGGCCGCATCTGTGGTATCATAGGGGCATTCATTGAACAACTGGAGGGATTGTCCATGTCTGGACACAACAAATGGTCTACCATCAAGCACAAAAAGGAAAAGACCGATGCGCAGCGCGGCAAGATCTTCACGAAGATCGGCCGCGAGCTTGCGATCGCCGTGCGCGAGGGGGGGCCTGACCCGAACAGCAACGGCAAGCTGAAGGACGTGATCGCCAAGGCGAAGGCGGCGAACATGCCCAACGACAACATACAGCGGTCGATCAAGAAGGCCGCGGGCGAGGGCGATGCGACGCAGTACAAGGAGATCACCTACGAGGGATACGCCGCCGGCGGCGTGGCGGTGATCGTCGAGCTCGTGACCGACAACCTGAACCGCACGGCCTCGGAGGTGCGACACATCTTCGACAAGTGCGGCGGCTCGCTCGGCGCGACCGGCTGCGTCAGCTGGAAGTTCGAGCGCAAGGGCGTCATCGAGATCGACAACTCGAAGGGCCTCGACGAGGACGAGCTGATGATGCTGGCGCTCGACGCCGGCGCTTCCGACGTCGAGGCGGAGGGGGACGCGGCGGTGATCTACACCGACCCGAACGACTTCTCGGCCGTCCGCGAAAGCCTCGAGGCCGCTGGCTGCGCGTTCCTCTCCGCCGAGCGCGAGATGGTCCCGACGACGACGGTCGAGATCACAGACGAGGAAGTGCTCAAAAAAGTGCGCAAGCTCATAGAGTGGCTCGAGGACTACGACGACTCGCAGAACGTGTTCCACGACGCGGAGCTGCCCGACGAGGAAGAGGAAGAATAGGCATGGACGACCGGCCGATCGGCGTATTCGACTCCGGCATGGGCGGGCTGAGCGTGCTTCGGGACCTGAAAAGCGCGCTTCCCGGCGAGGATTTTGTCTACTTCGGCGACAACGGAAACGCCCCGTACGGCATGCGCGGGGCGGAGGATATCCGCGCGCTGTCGCGCAGGGTCGCGGAGCGGCTGATGGAGCATTCCGTCAAGGCGCTCGTGATCGCGTGCAACACGGCGGCCTCGGCGGCCGAGGAGATGCTTCGCGAGAAGTTCCCGATCCCGGTCGTCGGCATCGAGCCGGAGCTGATCGACGCGAAGGCGCGCGCGGGGGAGAGGCGCGTGCTCGTGTTCGCGACCGAGGCGACGCTTCGGCAGCCGCGGTACATACGGGCCCGCGACCGGCTCTGCCCGGACGCGGTGTCGATCCCCGCGCCGGAGCTCGTGCTGATGGTCGAGCGCGGCGTGCTATCGGGCGAGGAGCCTGAGAGGTTCTTCCGCGGGAAGCTCGCGCCCTATCCGGAGGGCGAAATCGGCGCGATCGTGCTCGGCTGCACGCACTTTCCGTTTTTGAAGCGCGCGATTCGTAGCGTCGCGCCGTCCGTCCCGCTGTTCGACGGCAACGCGCGGCTGATCCGGACGCTGTCGACGGCGCTCGCGGAGCGGGGTCTGCTCGCCGGGAGGGCGGAGGGCTCCCACGCGCTCATGACCTCGTCGGACGACCCGGCCGTGCTCGCAAGGATGCGGATGCTGATGGAGGTGGACGTCGGATGATATGCGAAAAGCTGCACGCGATCCTCAGCGGCAAGCTCTTTGCGTTCGAAAACGGCGGGCTGAACTGCGCCGAGACGGTGCTGAGCACGATGTGCGAGTATTGGAATATGGACGCGCCGTTCGCGCCGAAGATCGCGACCGCGTTCGGCGGCGGGCTCGCGGCGACGCGCGGCGTATGCGGCGCGGTGACCGGCGGACTGATGGCGATCGGTTTAAAGCTCGGCCGCGAGGTCGGCGGCGACCGCGCGCCGGCCTACGATCTCGCCAGGGAGTTCATGGAGTGGGTCGAGCGCGAATACGGCTCGCGCGACTGCTCCGACCTGATCGGCATGAAGCGCGGCGAGCCGGGCGACTCCCGCAACCACGCGGACGCGAACAAGACCGTCTGCCAGCCGCTGATACAGTCGGTGTGCGAGTATCTGGCGGAGAGGCTATAGGGCGGAGGCGATGGCCCGCATGGATTCCGGACAGATCAAGCGAATGGCGGCGGAACTGGGCGCGGACCTCTGCGGCGTCGGCGCCGCGGATCGCTTCGGCGAAGCGCCGGAGGGATTCCATCCGCGCGACGTGCCGCCGGGCTGCCGGTCGGTCATCGCGCTGGCGCGGCGGTTCAATCCGTCGACGCTTAATGCGCGGTCGACCAGCCCCTACACGGTCACGCGCAATGCGCTGTCCGCGGCGATGGACCGCCTCGCCCGCGAGCTGGCGGGCGCGATGGACGCGCTCGGCTGCCGCGCCGTGCCGATCGGCAGCATCGGGCCGGACGAGTACGACGCGAGGGCCGACCGATTCCGCGGCACAATCTCGCTTAAGCACGCGGCGGTGCTGTGCGTACCGCCCAAAATAACCTGTATACCCAATCCAAAATCCCATTTTTGACGTTGACTTTTGCCCTAAAGTCTGCTATAATCATGTTCGCGGTTTATCTCATGGAGAGATGGCCGAGCGGTTTAAGGCGCTGGTCTTGAAAGTCCTAGACTAGCCCAGAAAGCCTTATAAATCAAGGGTTTCGCCGATGTTTGACATCGGTGTTTTTGTTCTTGAGGGCATTTCTGATGGCGGGAATGAAGAGCTGGAGCGTCACCGCCAGGCGACCGCGCGTTTCAACAAACTGGAAGGCCGATGCGGCCAAGGGTGTATATGGTTGACAATTTGTTATGCCGATCGACGAGGATGTCTTGAAGGAGGCCGGCATCGAAAAAGCGGATGCGCTGGCCACCTGCGTGTCCCGCTTCCGTAATATCGGGATACTCTGCAAATCAATTGACGAAGAAGTTTCTCTGCTTTGTATAGAACGCCCTTGCTAAGTTCATCTGCAACGTCATTTTCGTAATCACAGAAATTGAGAGCATAAGTTTTATTTGGTCTATATTGATACGCGCTCCAGTAATCGCTAATCTTTAACCCCGAAACATTCTAAAACATACCAATCGCTTTATATGCCATCCCATGCCCGCGATGATTGCGGCAAGCGATGCTTTCTTGCATTAATTTGAATTAGTTGAACCTGCGGATCGCGTCCGCGTTTTCAGTGAATTTCTTAAGCTTTGCCCTGTACTTTTCCGCATCTCCTCGGTTGGGTTGATAGTAGTATTCGTTCATGTTCATGCGATCGATGCCCGCCTTGAAGGAGTCGAAGGCGCCGCTGCCGACGCCCGCAATGATGGCCGCACCAACGCAGGGCAGATCCTGTACCGAGAGGGCGTTGATGGGACGCCCGATGATGTTGGCGATCATCTGCATCCAGGGCCCGCTCTTGGCGGCGCCGCCGGACAGTTTGATCCGATGCACCGGTGCCCTCTGATCGAAGTGATCGATGATCCACGCGGTCTGCATCGCCACGCCCTCCATGATGGCCCGGGCCATATCGAAGCGGTCGTGGGAAAGGTCAAGTCCCACAAAGGCGGCGCGGCAATTAGCATCGTTCAGAGGGAAGGAGCCGCCGCTAAAGTAAGGATAGAACATAAGGTTGTTCACAATGGAGGTGCGCTCCAGCACGGCGGTGTTGATTTCATCATAGGAGCAGGGATGGCCGTCAGCGCCGGTGACATTCTTGCGGAACCAGTCGAGGCAGATGCCGCCGGAGGATATGCAGGCCATAGAGCCCCACTTGCCGGTAGCCGTCACGGACTGTGCAAAGCAGGAATCGAAATCGGGAGCGTTGGATAGCGCGGTGACTGCCCATGCGGTGCCGGTGCCGATCAAGATATCGCCGGCCTCGACGATGCCCGCGCCCAGAATGCCCGCGTACTGATCGTGTACGCCAGCGATGAGCTGAACCGATTCGGGCAGCTTCAGCTTTGCCGCCACATCCGGCAGCAGATTTCCGATGCTCGTGCCGGAGGGAACGATCTTTGCCAGTTTTTCGCTGCCGATGTCCAGCCATGCGAGGATCTTGGAATCATATTTACCTGCCCGGATGTCCGCCAGCTGGTTGATGCCCACGTTTGAAATATCCACAACCGCCTTGCCGGTCATGCGCAGGGCAATGAAGTCAGACACGGACAGGAACATAGCGGCGTTTTCAAAAATCTCCGGACGGTTGTCCCGCAGCCATGCGATCTGCATGGCGTTCAGGCCGTTCGTGATCTGCCAGCCGCTCTTTTGATAGAGATATTCCGCGCCGAGGGCGGCCTCAAATGCCGCCTTCTGCTCAGTGCAGCGCTGATCGTTCCACACGATGGCTGGGCACAGGGGATTCAGGTCCTGTCCCACGGGTACCAGCGTTCCTCCCTGGGTGGACAGGGAGATCGCCACCGTGTTTTCGGCAATTTTTCTGTCCTCGGTTACGGCGGCGACGGTCTTCAGGATGGCGCTCCACCAGTCCTCCGCACTCTGAACAAACCAGCCGTTCCGGGGAGTTTCGGCACAGTAGGGCTGGTATGCGTGGGTCAGCACCTTGCCCGAAACGGATATGACCATACTCTTTGTGCCGGTGGTGCCCACATCAATGCCGATAAGGTATTTTTCCATCTGTCTTTCCACCATCTAGATCATTTCATATAGAATGCGAGTTCCAGCATTTCGGGGGAGGAGCCGTTGGTAAAGTGAATCAGACCCTTCATGCATTCATCCCATTTTACCTTGATGGGGCTGCCGTGCAGCACCTTCAGCGTGTGCTCCATATCATCTGTCTCATAGCAGGCGAACAGCTCGGTGCCGTGCAGCCAGATGGTGTAATCGTATATGCCGGATTCCTCAATCAGCGCCTTCATTTCGGGCCAGATTTCATTGTGACGACGAATGTACTCTTCCTTGACAGCCTCGCTGTCCAGATAAAAATGTTCTGCGTATTTCATTTTATTCACCTTATATACAAGCGCAAGAGCCTGAAAGCAGACTCTTGCACAAGGTTCAGTTTAGAAGCCGGTCAGCTTGGACTCGATGGGGCGAGCCATATCCTCCGTAATGTAAACGTTGCAGCGCAGCTCCTGGTTCAGAGAATAGGGAACCAGCGGGGTCACCGGGCCCCAGATGCCCAGTCTGGAGATCAGGCGCTGCCAGGAGAAGTATCCGCCCGGGAAGGTGAAGCAATGGAAGTCAAAGCGGAGCTTTGCATGTTGTAGATCGCGGGGGCCGATAGTCACGGCCTTCGGTGGTACATTGTACACGTCGCCGCTGGCGCCCAGGGTGCCCATAAAGGAATTTTCGCAGATGGACAGCGGATGCAGGGTCAGAACGCGGGAGCCGATCTTCTTGAATTCCTCCAGAGAGACAGTAGAGGTTTCGTATTCCGGAGAAGGATCGATAAAGCAGCTGTGCCCTGCCCAGCCGCAGCCGTTGTAAATGACGTCGGCACCGCCGTTACCGGCCTCGTCGATCATATCGCTGTAGTGGGAATAGTTCTCGCTGGTGAAGAAGTTGAACTGGTTGACGGGCATGCGTAGCTCGGGATCGATGTTCATATAGAAGCTGTTCATGAAGGCATAGCCCAAGCCGCCCTTGTAGGTGATGGGGGCGATGTTTCCGTCCTGATCTGCGAATTCATCCTCGCAGAAGGTCCATACATTGCGGCAGTTTACGCGGAACTGGTTGATTAGTGTTGCCAGATTGGAGTAGGCTTCCGCCCAGGGATTCGGGAACACCAGAACAACACGCTGATCAAAATCATCGGACGCCTTGATGCGGGCAAATG
>JAAYZL010000333.1 GCA_012514855.1 Clostridiales bacterium | reverse complement strand
GCCGGCTGCTAATCAACAGCTCCGGCAGCTAATAACAATACGCAGACTACCTGATAATTGTATTCGACGGCGTGCGGCTTGTCAAGCAAAGAATGCGCAAACCTGCCCATCAAAATATGAAGAAAATTTTATATTTGCGCGTAGTGCAGCGTCCGGCGCTCGGCCTCGAACACGAAGTAGCCGTCGACCTCGTTGACGCGCACGCCGCCGAAGGCCGCCCGGAGCCTGTTTTCGTACCACGCGCGGCGCTTCGCGACCATGTAGAGCCGGCCGCCGAGGGCCAAGCGGTTGAAGCCCTTGAGGATGAACCGCTTCGCGACCGAGAAATCCGCCTGATACGGCGGGTTTGAAAGAATCCGGTCAAACGCCGGGTCGGGGACGGCCGAGAGCGCGTCGCCGGTGAACACGCGCGCCGCCGGGACGCCGTTCCGGAGCGCGTTTTCCCGGGCGAGCGCCGCCGCGCGGGGGTCGACGTCCGTCATCGCGACGTTTTCCGCGCCGCAGACCAACGCCGCGTACACGCCGACCAGCCCCCAGCCGCAGCCCAGGTCGAGCACGCGATGCCCCGGCCGAAGGTCGGCGACCGAAAGCATCGCGAGCGTCCCGCGGTCGGCGCGCGCGGGCGAAAAAAGGCCGTCCGCGGTTGTAAAAACCATGCGGATTCCCGCGATTTCCTGACACAGTTCCATGCGCGTATCCTCCATGTTGTTATTATAGCTCGAACCCCCCGAAAGATCAAATGCGGCGGGGCTGCGTGCGATCAATTTTCACCGATTCTAGCTTGACAGCACGCCTGTTTTCGTCTATACTGATAAGGCTGTATCTTGGGAATGTCCGCTTTTTTCGCGTTGGCACATCATCCGCGCAAAAGCGATAGGCATATTAATTCGATCGAAGGAGTTGTTTTCACGATGTTTCGCACCTACCAGCCGAAGAAGCGCCAGCGGTCCAAGGTTCACGGTTTCCGCGCCCGCATGAAGACGAAGGCGGGTCGCCGCGTCCTGAAGGCGCGCCGTCTGCGCGGCCGCAAGACGCTGTCCGCGTAGAAGTCCCGTGGCTTTGGTGGACGGCGGCGCTTTTTGCTTCCCGTGCGCGCTGAGGCTGGGCAAGAACCGCAACTACCGCTACGTATACCGCAAGGGAAAGAGCTTTCCCTCCCGAAGTATCGTCCTGATCTACCTGCGCGCGAAGGATCTGAAGATCGGCTTCTCGGTCTCCGGAAAGGTCGGAAACGCCGTCGTGCGCAACCGCGTGAGGCGCCGACTCCGGGAGGACGTCCGGCTCCTCCGGCCGAATCTCAAGTGCGGAAAGTACATCTTCGTCGCCCGGAGCTCCGCGGCGGAGGTACCGCACGAGGCGCTCACGAGGGAAATCCGAAGGGCGCTCGAGCGCGCGGAGCTTCTGAAAGAAGGCCAGTGATGCGGGGGATTTCGCCGGGGCTTCCGAAGCGGGCGCTTCTGGGCCTGATACGCTTCTACCGGCGGCGGATTTCGCCGGACTTGCCTCCCGCCTGCCGCTTTTCGCCCACGTGCTCCGAGTACGCGCTCGAGGCGGTGGAAAAGTACGGCGCGCTCAAGGGCGGAACCCTTTCCGTGCGCCGCATCCTCAAGTGCCATCCCTTTCACAAGGGCGGCTACGACCCTGTACCCTAGCGGCGGAGACTCTCCGTCGCTTTCCACCGCCGGGCGGATTCCGGTTCGCCCCAATCCGACCTTAATAGGGGGTCTTTCTGACACATGGGAGGCATTAGCGGGATTTTTCTCTCGGCGCTCAACGCGATCTACTCGTTCGTGGGCAACTACGGCTGGTCGGTCGTGCTGTTTACGCTCCTGGTGCGCTTCGTGCTTCTTCCGCTGGACATCAAGCAGAAGAAGAACATGCGCGCGATGGCCAAGCTCCAGCCCAAGCAGGCGGAGCTGCAGCGCAAGTACGGCAAGGACAAGGACAAGCTCAACCAGAAGATGCAGGAGCTCTACAAGCGCGAGAAGATCAGCCCGCTGTCCGGGTGTCTTCCGATGCTGATTCAGCTGCCGCTTCTGTGGCTGATGTTCTCGGCGATGCGGAACCTCGCCAGCGAGCAGATCGCGAAGATGCTTCTGCAGATCGTCGACAGCATGCCGGCGCTCGCGGACGGCACGACCGTTCGCGACGGGCTCGCCGCGATTCAGATCAACCTGAGCGGGCTCAATCTGGCCGCCGACCAGATCAAGGCGATCGTCGACGGCGTCACGTCGCTGACCGGCGCCCAGAGGGACGCCGTCGAGGCGCTGGGGCTCATCACGCTCTCCTCCGACCAGATCGCGGCCATCATGGCCAAGCTCAACCCGGAGCAGGTGCAATTGATCTCCCAGCAGGTGCAATCGTTCCTCGGAACCATCACCTTGACGCCCGAACAGGCGCAGACGCTCTCCTCGAACATACCGTTCCAGAGCTGGCTGTGGATCAAGAACGTGTTCGAGCCGGATTCGTTCATGAGCGCCATTTTGCCCGCCGCGAAGTCGGTCACGATGTCGAACGCGGACATCCTGAAGAACATGCAATTGAGCGCCATGGCCGGCTCGAGCGCGCTCACGGCCGACAACCTCGGCATCGTCGCGAGCTTCCTCAAGACGCCCGCCTACGCGAGCATCGCGCAGTCGCTCGGCGCGAACGACTTCACCCGGATTCCGCTGAACCTCGTGTTCTTCACCCCGACCATCACGCTCCCGACGTCGTTCGCGGCGTTCTTCAACAGCGCGAACGGCCTGTTCATACTGCCGCTGTTCGCCGCCGTCAGCCAGTTCTTCATGACGAAGCTGACCGCCGGCAAGACGCCGGAGACGCCCGTCCCCGCGAACTCGCAGCAGGCGCAGTCGAACCCCATGAACAGCGGCCTGATGAAGTGGTTCTTCCCGCTGTTCTCGCTGTGGATCTGCGCGGGCTACAACGCGGCGTTCGCGATCTACTGGGGCGCGGTCAACGTCATCCAGATCGTACAGACGTACTTCATCAACCTCTACTACGACCGCAAGGACAGGCAGCAGGCGCTTGTCCAGGGTCAGGACGGCTCCGATTCCACGGGAGCCTGATGAAAACACGCGCATGCCGCGGCTCTGTCGCGGCATGCGGGACGGCCATTTTCCGCGGGCCGGAGCCTTTCGAGGCTTTGGCCTGCGCGTACCCTTTCATCGGCGCTTCCCTAGCATTTAAGGAGGCAAATTCCTTTGAAATCCATTGAGTCAAGTGGAAAGACCGTAAAGGACGCCATCAATCAGGGCGTCAAGGAGCTCGGATGCGACCCGAGCGACGTGGACATCGAAGTGCTGGAGATGGGCAGCCCCGGGCTGTTCGGCATGTTCGGGAAGCTCGCCCGCGTGAAGCTCAAGCTTCGGGAGGGCAGGGACTCGTTCGACATCGGCCTTCCGGCGATGACGCTCGACCCGTCGGAAAGGCGAAGCGGCAAGCCGGGCCGCCACTCCGAGGAAAAACCCAGGCAGCAACCGCAGCAGCAGCCCAGGCCCGCCCGACCGGAACCCAGGAAGGCGGAGGCGCAG
>JAAYZL010000332.1 GCA_012514855.1 Clostridiales bacterium | reverse complement strand
TGGGCGGCTTCATTCTGGGCGTTTCGGAGATGCTGTTCGCCGGGCTCCTGCCGCCCCGGTACGCGGTCTACCGGGACGCGCTGGTGTTCGTGATCCTGATCCTCGCGCTGCTGGTCAGGCCCAACGGCCTGATGGGCGCGCGCAGCGGAAGGAGGAGCTGACGTGATCCTCAACAACAAGGCGTTTCGGTTCTGGGCGTTCATCGCGCTGCCGATCCTCCTGATCGTGGTCAGCGACCGGGCGCTGCCGGGCTACTACGGGCGGCTGACGAAACTGGTGGGCATCAATGTGATCCTGGCGGCGAGCCTGAGCCTCTGCAACGGCTTTACCGGCATCTTCTCGATGGGCCACGCCGGGTTCATGGCGATCGGCGCCTACGCGTCGGCGCTGATCACCATCCCTTCGGCGAAGAAGGCGGTCCTGCTCCGGAACCTGCCCGGTGGGCTTCAGCAGATCGAAATGCCGCTGCTCCCGGCGCTTCTGATCGGCGGGCTGATCGCCGCGCTGGTGGCGCTCGCCATCGGCTTCCCGGTGCTCCGGTTCAAGGGACACTACCTGTCGGTGGCGACGCTGGGCCTGATCGTCATCATCCGCTCGGTGCTGCAGAACAATCCCGACTACACCAACGGCGCCAAGGGACTGACCGGCATCGCGGGCCTGTCGGACACCTTCACGATCTACGGGGTGATGGTCGTGATGATGTACATTCTGCATCGGATACTCCATTCGGCCTACGGGCGCAGCATGATCGCCATACGCGACGACATCGCGGCCGCCGAGTCGCTGGGCGTGGGCCTCGCGCGGCACAGGCTGCTGGCGTTTTCGGTCAGCGCCTTCATGGCCGCGGTGGCCGGCGGGCTGTGGGCGCACGTGCAGAAGGTGATCTCGCCGTCGTTCTTCTACTACGACAGGACGTTCGTCATCGTCGAAACTTCGATTATAGGCGGCATGTATTCGCTCAGCGGCGCGGTGGTCGGCGCTCTGATCATGACCTTCGTGCCGGAGTACCTGTCGTCGTTCGAGTCGAGCATCACGCTCTTTGGACATCCGCTCTACGGCGCGGCCCAGCTGATGCTGTCGGCGCTGATGATCGTCATCATCATCTTCCGGCGCAAGGGCATCATGGGCTACAGCGACATCATCGTCGATTCCTGGTTCGACGGCTCGGTCTACAAGAGCGCGGTCGACCCGAGGGCGTACCGCGCGCTCGGCCGGGCGGTAGTCGAGCGGTTTTCGGGGAAGCGAAGCGGATCACGCACATAACCGCGGACAAGCCGCGTTATGAAATCAATCTAGGGGAGGTTTTTTGGATGAGAGTGAAGAGGTTCCTGTCCCTGCTGCTGGCACTCGCAATGCTCGCGGCGCTGTCCTCCGCCGCCTCGGCCGAGACCATCAAAATTGGCGCGATCTTCAACCTGACGGGCGGTCAGGCCTCGCTGGATCAGCCGTCGCTCAACGGCTTCCAGATGGCGGCCGACGAGATCAACGCGGCCGGCGGCATCGGCGGCGCGCCCGTGGAGGTTGTCGCCATCGACGGCAAGACCGAACAGGACGCCGTTTCCAATGCTGTCACCAAGATGATCGACGTGGAAAACGTCGTGGTCGTCGCGGGCCTCTCGGACTCCAACTACGCGCTGGCCGCCGGCATGATCGCCCAGGAAGCCGGCATCCCCTTCGTCACCTCCGGCGCGACTCTGCCGACTTTGCCGGACCTGGTGGGCGACATGGCGTTCCTGGCGCCCTTCGGCGACAACGTGCAGGCTTACGCCTGCGCGGAATACCTCTTCAACGACCTGGGCTACAGAAACTGCTACCTGCTGACCGACATGTCCATGGAGTTCACCACCACGCTGGCCTTTTTCTTCCAGGAGAAGTTCGTGGAACTGGGCGGCACGATCGTGCTCGAGGACGTCTACATGAACAAGGACCCGGATTTCTCCGCCCAGATCGACCGCTTCCTGGCCGAGGGCAAGGCCGCCGAAGCGATCTTCATCGCGGGTGTTCCGGACGACGCGGGCGTCATCGTCAAGCAGTTCCGCGACAAGGGCGCCGCGCAGACCATCATCTCGGGCGACGGCTTTGATACGCCGCTTCTGATGGAGGTCGCGGGAGAGCAGGCCGAGGGCGTGCTGGTCGGCACCCACGCGTCCCTCAATAATGCCAGCGACAAGGTCCAGAACTTCGTCAAGTCCTACGCCGAGAAGTACGGCAACGCCCCGGAGAACGCCTTCGCCGCCCTGGGTTACGACACCATGTACCTGCTTGCCGACGCCATCGGCCGCGCGGGCTCGACCGACGGCGCCGCGATTGCGAAGGCCATCGGAGAGACCTCCGGCCTCGAGGGCGTCACCGGCACCATCACCTATGTGGACGGCAGCCATGTGCCGATGAAGTCCGTGACCATCAACGTGGTCAAGGACGGCGAGTTCGAGTTCGTCAAGGAGATTACATTCTGATCGATCGATCCGGCCTTCGGCAGGAAGATGCAAGCCCCGCGGATCGCTCGGTTCGCGCCCGGGGCTTGCATTTTCCGGTGGAAAAAGGTACCATAGGGGCATCACAGCGATTTAGGAGGGATCATATGCACGAAGCTCTCAAGATCACGGCCCATCAGTTCGAACAGGGCGGCTACGACAAGGCCATCTTGGCGCTGGGTTCCTGCGAGGCCCACGGGCGGCACCTGCCGCTTGGCACCGACACCCATGTCAGCCACATGATCGCCGTAAAGGTAGCGGAGCAGGTACCCGGCCTCCTGGTGCTTCCCCCGGTCGCGGTGGGCGTCAGC
>JAAYZL010000039.1 GCA_012514855.1 Clostridiales bacterium | reverse complement strand
TTCGCATTTGTATGTCGGAGGTTTGCGCCCCGAAAGATGCCGCTTCCTCGGAGGCCGCGGTGCTTTCCCCGGCGCGCCGGCGGCATGCAATTAAAAATTAACATACAAAACCGGCAGGATGCTTCTTGCGCAATCGTTTGTACCCTGCTATAATGTACATATTGTAAGGTACAGCGTCCGGCGGAAAATACTGCGCAAAGGCGTGTTTCACCATTGAATGCGGTCAAGCTTGAGGACATCGCGAAAAAACTCGGGCTCTCCACATCCACCGTCTCGCGCGCGCTCAGCGGCAACGGGCGCGTGGGGGAGAAGACCCGCCATCGCGTGCTGGAGGCGGTGCGCGAGTCGGACTACACGGTGAACGCCGTGGCGCGGTCGCTGCGTTTGCGCGACGCGAAGAACATCGGCATCGTCGTGTCGGACATCACGAACAGCTTCTTTTCGTCGGTCATCAAGGGCGCGCAGGACGCGTGCCGGAAGCACGGCTACACGCTGATGGTGTGCAACTCCGACGAGAGCGAGGAATTTGAGGAGGAGTCGCTGCGCACGCTTCTCGAAAAGCAGGTGTCCGGGCTGATTCTGGCGACCGTCAGCGCGCGGCCGGGGGGCGTTCCCCCGTACCGGCGGCTCTCGATCCCGGTCGTGTTCATCGACAACATCCCCGAGGGCGCCGGAGCGCTGGACGTCGTGTCGATCGACAACCACCGCGCCGCGTCCCGGATCACGAGGGAGCTGGTCGCGCGCGGCTACCGGGAAATCGGCATGATCACCGGCCCCAAGAGCCAGTCCACCGGCATCCTGCGCTACACGGGCTTCGTGGAGGCGCTCCGGGCGGAGGGGATTTCGCCGCGCGAGGAATGGGTGCTCGCCGGCGACTTCAAGATGGAGTCCGGCCGCGCGCTGATGCGGAAGCTGCTCGCGCTCCCCGAGCGCCCGCGCGCGATGGTGATCTCGAACAACTACATGGCCTACGGCGCCATCAACGCCATCCGGGACGCGGGGCTGCGCATCCCCGGGGACATCGCGGTCGCCTCGTTCGACGCGATGGACTTCACCGGGCTGATCACGCCGCTGATCGCCTCGATCAACCAGCCCGCGGAGGAAATCGGGCTGCGCGCGGCGGAGATCATCGTCGCGAGGCTCTCCGGCGACTGCCGCGAGGCCGGCACGGAGGTCATCCTCGAGCCGACGGTCAGCGAGGGGGATTCCTGGTAGGCGCGGCCGGCGGTCATCCGGGCGACTTCCGGCAGCGCGAACCGACAATCGGCAGGCCCCCTGCGGCCGGCCCGGCTCCCCTCGGCGCGCGCCGACATCCATATCGGCCCCACATCCGCGCGTTCCCCAGTGCGCAATCGGTTGCGCTCCGGCGATTCGAATTTCCGGCCGAGGGCCGGAGAAAAAAATAAAAAGGAGATACGACCTATGAAGAAACTGCTTGTCACACTCTTGGCGGTGCTGATCGCCTCTTCTGCGGTGCTCGGCTGCGCAGCTGCGGAGACGAAGATCGGCGTGAGCATCATGGAACTGACGGCCTACACCTGGTATCTCGGCGTAATCCAGGGCTGCGAGGACTGGGCGGCGGAGCATCCCGAAGCCGGCTTCACGTTCCAGTTCGAGGATTCCCGCTCCGACGTCTCGACGATGCTCAACAACATCGACAACCTGATCACCGGGGGCGCCGAGGCGATGATCCTGTTCCCGGCGGACGCCTCGAGCGCGATCCCGACGATGAAGGCGTACGTCCAGCAGGGCATACCGTTCGTCATCGGCGACTACGCGCAGCAGCCCGCGAGCGAGGAGACATCGTCTGGGAGACCTTCGTCGGCCACAACATGCGCGCCCTGGGCGAGCGCTCCGGCGAGGTCGCGGTCGAGTACCTCAAGACGCTCGGCAAGGAGGACCCGGTGTGCCTGTTCATCACCCGCCCGACCTCCGGCCAGGTCTCGGTCGACCGCTTCGAGGGCTTCAGCGACGTGATCCTCGCCTCGTTCCCGAACGCGAAGATCATTGAGGAAGGCGACGTCGGCGCGGGCTCGCGCGACTCGTCGCAGAGCCTGATGGAGAACGTGCTGCAGCGCGAGGAGGTCATCGACGTGGTCTCCGGCCACAACGACGCCGAGGTCGTCGGCGCCTACAACGCCGCCGTCGCCGCGAACCGCCCGGAGATCAAGTTCATCGGCATCGCCGGCGACAAGGACGTGCTGACCTACATCACCGACGGCAACCCCTACTGGATCGGCGAAGTGCTGCAGGACCCGGTGGCGCTGGGCTACGAGGCGACCAAGGCGATCTACGAGTCGATGGTCGAGGGCAAGGAGCTCCCGCTGGTCTGGGATCTGCCGATGCCGGAGGCCATCACGCCGGCGAACGTCGCCGAGTACGACTGGCAGAGCTGGAAGTGGCTGTAGACATTCCGAAACCGAGGGCGGTCGGGGGGACTTCCTCCCGACCGCCGAACCAAGGCGTTTAGGAGGGATGACCGTGATCCATCTGTTCCCCGAACCGAAGCGGCTCATCGACAAGGACGGCCTGAGCCGCGCGTTTGCGAAGGTCTGCTTCCCGGCGGCGGAGCCGGAGCTCGTCGAGATCGCGAAAGTCCGATTCTGGAATTACAGGGACATCGAGATCGCGCCGGGCGAGGAACCGGCGGCTCTGCCGGTCGTCGTCGAGAGGTCGCTCGACGGAATCGACGCCGACAGGCCGGAGCTTCTCAAACAACAGGGCTACGCGCTGAACATCGCGGAAAACGCGGTTCACATCCGCTATGAGAACCGCGCCGGATACATAAACGCGATCACGAGCGTCAAGATGCTTATTCAGTCGTCCGCGGACGGCTTCCGGCTGCCGCTGTGCGAAATCGCCGACTGGCCGTCCCTCCCGGTGCGCGCGGTCGCGCCGACGTTCTCGTGGTACGCGGGCTACGGGCGCATAGGCTTCGACTGCCAGCTCTGGGGATTTGACGAGTGGGCCGAGTTTATGAACATCTGCCTCGACAACAAGATCAACCAATTCAACATGGTCATGTACGGCTACTGGCCGTTCGAGTTCGACGAGTACCCGGAGACGGTCTTTCGCGACATCCCGGTCAAGATCTGGAACGCGGAGAACCGCCGCTGGCTGACGATACGCTACACCCATCCCAACATCGAGGAGCCGTTCCTCAGGAAACTCTCGGAGTACGCGCATTTTTTGGAGTTCAAGCTGTTCGCCTACGTCGGGCTCAACTCCTACAACGGCGCGTACTCGATCAAGCACCCCGAGGCGCGCACGAAGCCCCCGAAGACCGGCGTGTTTCTCAACGACTTCGACTCGCTGTGCCTGAGCCACCCCGGCACGGTCGACTACATCGTCCGCTCGATGGAGCGGATCGCCGAGCTCGGCTTCGACGGCTTCACCATCGAGGAGAGCGAGGAGTGCTTCTGGTACTGCGAGTGCGACGGGTGCAAAGAGACCTGGCACAGGGGCGTCGAGCCGGTCGAGGCGAAGCACTCGGCGAACATCTGGCTGCTCAACAGGATCTACGGCGCCGTGCGCGCGATCAACCCGGACGCGGTGTTGGGCATCCGCGCGTTCCGCCAGCCGCCGCTCGAAAAGGACCCGGCGTTCCTCAAAAAGACCGTCGAGTCGATGCCGGACGACATCATGCTGTTCTGGGCGCCGGGGCTGTACGTCCCCGAGACCGAGTTCCCGAAGTGGTGCGACGCGTTCGGCAGGCACCGCATCTGGGCGCGCGACACGGAATCGAACTCCATCACCTCGACGATGGGCCGCCTCTGCCGCACGTTCAAGTCGAACATGCTGCGCTACGGGGACGAGGCGAACGAGCAGGTCATCGAGACGGACATCCGCCAGCACCTCGGCAGCGTCGCAATGGGCGTGCACGGCGTCAACGGCTTCATGTTCGAGTGGTTCGGGCTGTTCATGCACCTGTTCGCGCACGGCAACTACGGCTGGGGCTCAAGGATGGACCCGGAGGAGTTCTTCCCCCGCGTCTGCGCGCTGAACTTCGGCGAATGGGGGCCGACGGTGCTCTCGGTGATGCGGGAGATGCTGACGATCCACGAGAGCCAGATGCCGCTCTACACGACGCCCTTCCCGTTCCAGAAGAACAAAGTCATGGACAGGGACATCCCGGCGATCCTCGCGGCGAGGGAGAACCACCCGAAGCTGCTTCGGAAGATCGAGCAATTGCAGGAGGCGTCCGGGCGCGACGCCCGCCTCGCCATTTGGCGGCCGCACTTCGACAAGTGGCGCAACGCCGAGCGCCGGAATGCGGTGATCTACGACATGATGCTCGCCGCGCTCGACTACGAAAGGGAGCAGGACCCCGCGAGGAAGGACGCGCTGCTCGACGAAATCCTGCGCCTGAACGAACGCGACTTCGACATCGCCAAGGAGATGTTCTTCGACGTAAACCCCGTCGGCGAGACGGGCGTCAGGAGCTGCATGTTCCCCTATCACGAGATCAAGCGGCTGATCCACAACATCCGCCACCCGGAAAGCCCGGACGAGGACATCATCTGCTCCGGCATCGAGGCGCTGGGCTGGCTTTGGCTGTGACGTTTCCCATTCGCAGAAGGAGATGACCAAATGACAACGACAGTCGAGGCGGCGGCGGTCCCCCTCCTGGAGGTGCGCGGCTGCACGATGGAATTCCCGGGGGTCCGGGCGCTCGACAACGTGAGCTTCACCTTGATGCCGGGCGAGTGCCACGCGCTCGTCGGCGAGAACGGCGCGGGCAAG
>JAAYZL010000331.1 GCA_012514855.1 Clostridiales bacterium | reverse complement strand
TGAACGGTTTGGGAAGACTTTCGAGAGCGCTGAACGCGCTGCGGTCGGAGAGGGGCATGTACGCCGGCGCCGAGCGCGACGATCGCTCGCTGACGAAGCACATGCGCTCGCTCGCGGTCGAGCTGCGCGTGGACGGCCGCGTGCCGCTCGTCTGCCCGGCGTTTTTGCCGCGGGAGCTGCAGGCGCTGTCCAAAGAGGCGGGCGAGGTGCTCGCGCAGAGCGCGTGCCCGACCCCGGTGCTCGAAAGGCTTCACCAGGACGCCCGGATCATGGAGGCCTGCGCGGTGCAGGCGCGGCTCGACGGCGGCGTCAGATTGCCCGCGGTCGGGCGCGAGCCGCGCATCTCGCAGATCATGCGCGAGATCGTGTCGTTGGGCGACACGCACCTCAACGCCGACAGGCTGATGCTGGCGCTCGCGTCGTTTGACGACGTGCAGGCGCTGACGATGGCCGAGATCTGGGCCGCGCCGACCGCGCTTCGGCGCTCGCTCTCCGAGGCGTTTTGCCTGAACGCGCGCCTGGTCATCGAGCGCGGCAGGGAGCGGTCGGAGGCCGAGCGGTTCGTAGACACGCAGGGGCGCGGCGCCCGGCGGTATCCGAGCACCTCCGCGTTTTACGAGCGCGCGCTGAAGCTGACCGTCGAACAGGAAATTCCGGAACTGCGCGCCCGGCTCGAGGGCCAGATCGCGCGGATGGGGGAGACCGGGGAGAAGCTGATTCGCCTGGAGCACGAGGCCCAGGCGCTCTTGAGCATGCGCCTGGACAACCTCGTGTTCGCGAAGCGCATGATCGACGCGCTCGATTGGCAGAAGTGCTTCCGCGAGCTCTCGCGCACCGAGGCGGAGCTGATGGGCGACCCGGACGGCACGTACCCGAAGATGGACGACGAGTCGCGCTCGACCGTGCGCGCGCAGGTCAGCCTGTTCTCGCAGAGGCTCAAGATCGGCGAGCAGACGGTCGCGCACCAGGCGGTCGCGGCCGCGAAGGAGTTCCCCGCGGGCGACCCGAGGGCGACCGTGTGCTGGTGGCTCTACGACGATGGGGGCCGCCAGGCGCTGATCGGCAGGCTCGGCATCCGCGGCATCGTTCCGAAGATCGTGCCCGATCCGAGGGGCAGGAAGCTGATCTCCGCGATCATCGCGCTCTTCGTGCTGCTGTTCGCCGGCTATGTGCTCATCACAAAGAGCTTCACGACGCTGTTTCTGGGAATACCGCTCGCCTGGGGCGCGGCGACGATGATCGTCGGCCGGATCGCGCCCAGGATCGTCCGCCCGCACAGGCTCCTGAAGCTCGAGATCGAACGCCTGCAGCGCGACCAGGCGACGCTCGTCGTGATGCCGGCGCTTTTGAGCTCCGCCGGGCGCGCGCGCGAACTGCTCGACGGGCTCGAGGCGCTCGGCTGCCTCGACGCCGACGAAAACGTCCAGTACCTGCTCCTGGGCGACTTCCGCGACGCCGATTCCGCGAGCGAGCCCGAGGACAGGGCGATCCTCGAGGTCTCGCGCGGCCGCATCCGGCAGATGAACCGCCGCGCCGGGCGCGAAAAATTCCTGTACCTCCATCGAAACCGGGCCTTCTACGCGCCCGACCGCCGCTTCATGGGCCACGAGCGCAAGCGCGGCGCGCTGATGGAGCTGAACCGGCTGCTGCTGGGCATTTCCGGGGCGGAGAACGCGTTTCAGGCCGAGGGCGCGGCGTGCGAGCAGCTCTCCGGGCGCTACGGGCTCGTCGTGACGATCGACGCGGACACGCGGATGATCCCCGGCACGGTCAGGGCGCTCGTCGGCGCGATGCTGCACCCGCTGAACCGGCCGCGCACGCTGAACGGCGTCCGCCGGGGCTTTGCCGTCTTGCAGCCGAACATGGAGCTCGCCGCGTCCGCCTCGACGAACCAGTTCATCCGGCTGTTCGCCGGGACCGGCGGCGTCGACGCGTACCCGGTGTCGGTGTCGAACCTGTATCAGGACTTCTCGGGCTCCGGAAGCTTCGCCGGAAAGGGCATCTACGACGTGCGCGCGTTCATGGACGCGCTCGAGGGCATGCTGCCGGACGGCCGGATCCTGAGCCACGACCTGATAGAGGGCGAGTACGCGCGCGCGGGGTTCGTGTCGGACATATCGCTCTACGACGGCTTTCCGGAGACGTTTTCCGCCTACCTCAAGCGGCTGAACCGCTGGACGCGCGGCGACTGGCAGATTCTTCCATACCTGTTCCGGCGCGGGCTCTCCGGCCTTTCCCGGCTCAAGATCTTCGACAACCTGATCCGAAGCCTCATCCTGCCGTCGCTGATGGGACTGCTCTTGCAGGCGATGTGGTTCAACGTGCGCACCGCGTTCGCGCTGGGCGTGCTCTACGCGTTCCTGACGCCGATACTGCACCTGTTCACGGCGCGGTCGCTCTCGTGGCGGCGCGCGGTCGTGAACCTCGCGGCGCTTCCGGCGACCGCGGGCGCCTTGATGGACGCCGTGCTGCGCACGATCTTCCGGCTCGCGTTCACGAAAAGGCACATGCTCGAGTGGGTGACCTCCGCGGACGCCGCGGCGGGCGGCACGCGCGTCGGCACGGCCTGCCGCGTGGGCGCGATATTGTGCATCCCCGGGCTGTTTTCGCCAGCCTGGGTACCCCCGGCGCTGTCCTTGGCGGCGCTGTTCCTGCTCGCCCCCGGGCTGATCGGAGACATGCAGACGACCTCGACCGACGCGCGCGGCTCCCTGACCGTCAGGCAGATCGGCGCGCTCAGCGAGCTCGCGCGCGACACCTGGCGCTTCTTTGAGAAGTACGTGACCGAGCGCGAGAACTGGCTGCCGCCGGACAACGTGC
>JAAYZL010000330.1 GCA_012514855.1 Clostridiales bacterium | reverse complement strand
CGTGCGATTCAAATTCATTTGAATCGCACGGTCGCGCAGCGACTTGGTTTCCCAAAGGGAAACCAACCTTGTGGGGGCGGAAAAGCGACCGGCAGGCCCGCCGCCGAATAAATCAGCGGTTGCCTAGTTCGCGCGCGTCCGGCCGGCCCCGGTTGAACCCCCCGAACGCCCTCAAAAAGCTGTTCGTGTTGAAGCCCGCGCAGTTGAATTCCCCGGCGATGGCGTACCCCTTTGCCAGCAGCTTCTCCCGGAGCGCTTCGTGGTCCTTCCGCATCTTCTCCCGGAACGCGGCTTCATTTTTCATCGCGAAGCGGGGCGTTCCATCCGTCGAAAAGAGGAAAGCGCGTTTCCCGTCCGCGCGAGGCAGCCGGTCGGCCAGATCGAGTAGCTTTTTGTGGTGCATGGCGTCGTAGATTCCCGAGCCGAAGCCGACGACGTCGCAGTCGGCGAGCTCCGCCGGGTTCAGCCCCTCCGGCGCGACGACCCGCGCGTCGAGAACTTCCGCGATGCGCCGGGCGACCTTTTCGGTGTTTCCGTGGTGATAGGAACAGACGACCACGATCGATTTCATTGTTCTCCCCCTCCCGTCAGCCACTCCGCGGCCTGTTCCTCGCCGTCGAATATCCGGAACGCGCTCCCCCGGTTCGTCTCGAGCATGAACTCCCGGAACTTCCCGCGGACGGAGGCCGTGTCGAGCACCGCGGCGGCCCTGACGCGGTAATTCGACAGCTTCTGCAGCACCAGCCCCGCGACGGCCGTCGACAGCCGCAGGAACTCGCTCGACAGGCACTCGCCGGGGATCAGCACGAGGTTCGTGTCGTGCTCGGCGCAGAATTGCACCACCGTCAGCGCGTCCGCCTCGGCCGCGATCGCGCCGTCCGTCAGCCGTATATACCTCTTGCCGTTTTTCTCGATGGCCTCGCAGTTCAATTCGACCCTCTCCTTCTTCGCTTCGTCCTCCGCGAGCGGCGGTACGGCCTCCCGCACGCGCTCGATCCAGTCGAGCTCCCGCAGGTATTCCCCGCGGACGTTCTCGTGGATCAGTTTCCATATTTCGGACTGCATCGGCGTCGGCGCGTCGGAAAAGAAGCCCGCCTTCGCGCCGTGCTCGTGGATGAACAGTGAGCCGCGCACCTCCTCCTCGTAGCGATCCAGCAGCTTTTCCAGCTCCGGCCCCGACAGCCCGCCGCAGAACGCGAACTGCACGAGAAACCCCTTCCGCACGTCCGGCGCCTCCGGAAGCTGCAGCGACAGCCGCCGAAGCTCGTTCAGGCCGCTCCGCGTGATCGTGTACCGCTTTTTCGTCGGCGCGTCGTCCGCGTAGAGCACCTCGCCTGTAATGCAGCCCTCGTCCCGGAGCTGCATCAGCGCCCTGTAGACCTGGTTGTTGTTGCCCGACCAATACAAAAACGGGGATTCGCGCATGATCTTCTTGATGTCGTATCCCGTCAGCGGCTTGACGCTCAGAAGCCCCAGTATCGCGTGCTCGATCAGCATAGCGTTCTCTCCCCTCGTGGAATATGTTAATAGTAACATATGTCTGCTCGTCTGTCAATGGCGCGTCAAAAAAACTTTCCCCGTTTAAAAAAGGCTCCCGCGTGTTATTATCTCTGGGAGGCATGGACTTGCGGGCTTTACAAGGAAATGCTATGATGATCCGGAAAACACGAAAAGAGGTCTTTGGCGCTTGCTGAAATGTAAAGAGATCGAATTGACGGACAGACAACTGCACCTGGACGGCGCGCTGTGCTCGCTCGGGCAGTACCGGGAGATCGAACTGGCGGACAAGCCGTGGATGGAGGAGCTGTTCGCCGCGGACCGGCGGGAGTCGCTTGAATACAACTTCACAAACAGCTTCGTGTGGCGGCACGTCTACCGGTTCCGCGTCGCACGGATGGGCGACCGGATGCTGATGCTCTCCGACCCCGAGAGCCCGACGTTCCTGTTCCCCGCCGGCCGCGGCCCGCTTATGCCCGCGATCGAGCGGATGGCCGAGGACGCGCGGCTCGCGAGGGTTCCGCTCCGGTTCCATTCGGTGCTTTCCGAGGACAGGGCGTGGCTCGAGAGCGCATACCCCGGCAAGTTCTCGTTCGAGGAATGCCGGGACGGGTTCGACTACGTCTACGAGCGCGAGCGGCTGGCGACGCTGGCGGGCAAAAAGCTGTCCGCGAAGCGCAACCACATCAACCGGTTTTTGGAAAACCACCCCGATTGGCGCTACGAGCCGATCTCCCCGGCCAATATCGGGGAGGTCCGGCGGATGAACCTCGCCTGGTGCGTCGAGGCCAGCAACCGCCAGACGTCCGACCTCGGCGGCGAATACTGCGCGGTCGAGCAGTCGCTGCGCCACTACGACGCGCTCGGGCTCTCCGGCGGGCTGATCCGCGCGGGCGGGAACGTCGTCGCGTTCTCGATCGGCGACCCGCTGAACGACGACACGTTCCTCGTGCACTTCGAGAAGGCGTTCGCCGAGATCCAGGGCGCGTACCCGATGATCAACCGGCAGTTCGTGCTCAACAACTGCATGGAGTATACCTACGTGAACCGCGAGGACGACACCGGGCTCGAGGGACTGCGCAAGGCAAAGCTGTCCTACGACCCGCACCACCTCGTCGAAAAATACACGGCGACCTTGATCGCGGAGAGCCTATGATCCGGCTGGCTGAAGGCGGCGACCACGCGCAATTGAAGGCGCTGTGGACGGCGGTGTTCGGGGATACCCCGGAAGCGGTCGACGCGTATTTTTCGCTGCGCCACCGCGACGAGGATATGCTCGTCTGGGCCGAAAACGGCCGCATCGACGGCATGCTCTCGATGCTGCCGCTCGAGCTCATCCTCAATAAAAAAGAGTACCCGGCGCGCTACGTCTACGCCGTGGCCACCGCGCCCACGCAGCGCAACCGCGGCATCGCGGGGCTGTTGCTCGGGCGCGCGGGAGAGTTGATCGCGGAAAGGGGCGAGGCCGCCGCCGTGCTGGTTCCCGCGTCCGCGAGCCTGTTCGACTACTACGCGAAGCGCGGCTTCCGCACCGCGTTTTCGCTGAACGTCGCCGACTTCGACGCGCGCGCGCTGCCCCCGTGCCCCGACGGCCAGCTTGCGGATTGTTCAAGCGGCGAATACGCGCGCATCCGCGACCGCGCCTTTGCCGGGAGCGGCCTCTACGCGCGCTGGGACGAGCGCGCGGTCGGCTACGCGCTGCAAGCGCTCGGCGACGGCGGCGCGGCGCGGCTCATACTGAACGGCGGCGAGGGCGCGGTCTGCTGGACGCGGACCGGCTGCGGCGTGCTCGTGCGCGAACTGGCGCTCGTCGGTATCGACGTCCCCTTCGCGCTCGCGCTCTTGCACCGAAAGCTCGGCGCTTTATCCTACCGCGCCCGGCTTCCCGCGGGCGCGATTCCGAAAGCGGACATCGCGCCGTTCGGCATGATCCGCTGGTTCGCCCCCGAGCCCGCGGTCGACGGGCCGGGATATCTCTCCTTGGCGCTGGATTAAATCGGGGCGGCACATGAGCGCCGCCCCTCAGACCGTCAACAAACTCCGTTCCTCCCTTGGGGGTGGATGGAGGGGTCGAAACCCCTTCATTTTCAATCCGCAGGCGACGGCATGTACGTCGCCGAGGAGCGCGGCATGTCCGCGCTTCCTTGCAGGATTTCTGGCCGTGGCGCGCAGCGCCACAAGAAATCCTGAATTCCGAGAAATGCAATCTTGCATTTCTCGGATAGCGTGGCGACTTTGTCGACACGCTGCGGGGCGGCACATGAGCGCCGCCCCTTCTTCATTTTCACTTGATACAGAACTGCCGGATAATCCCGCAGGCCATCGCGTCCGCCATCTTCAGCGCCTCCGCCTGGATGTCGTCGTATTCCTTGATGCCGCACTCGTACCGGCCGTTCAGGATCGCGGCCGCCTCGTCCTCGGTCATGCGCAGGTGGTCGAACAGGAGCCTCTGCCACTCGCATTCGCTCCAATTCGGATTGATCGAGGCCAGGAAGCACGCGATTTCCTCGGCGTTTTTGTACCATTTCCTGCGCTGCGCCTCCGCCTCCTTCGCGTCGCCGCACTTCAGCGCGTTGACAAGCTGCGCCGCGATCAGCAGATGCTCCTCGAGCAGCTGCCCGAACCGCGCCGCCGCCTGCTTTCCGTAGAACGGGCAGAGCGCCTCGGCGAAGTCGACCGGGTTTTGCAAGAGCCGCTGGGTCACATAGGGCAGATCCGGCAGGCAGAACGCCGTGCTGATCACAAAAAAGCGGGTCCAGAGCACATGCTCGATCCAGAGCCGCCGGAACGTGTTCAGGATTTTCACCTGTTCGCACGTCAAACAATTTCCCGTTCCCGCATTGTCTTCTTGGGGAAACATCCTTACCCCTCCCTGGAGTTGGGTCGTCCGATTTATGCTCAGAGTGTCACTGCACCATATGACGCGAATGCAAAACCCGTGCGTTCGAAAACACCCCAAAGAATTTGGCGAAGCGTGTGGAAACTGCTTCCATGGTATGCTATAATGGATACCGAAGGAGGGGACGTGTGTGGAAAACGCGGCAATGAACGTAACCTGCCCAAGCTGCGGCGCGGCGCTTCGCTTTGACGGCACGGAGCAGAAGCTGACCTGCG
>JAAYZL010000329.1 GCA_012514855.1 Clostridiales bacterium | reverse complement strand
GGGGGCCGCGCTGCGGCTGGGAATCGGGGGTTGACGGGCGGGGCCGGGGTTGGGTATAATCGTTGTCATACGGTCGGAAGGGGGAATTTCCATGCGCGCAAACGTCGTTCGAGGCGCGGATTCCCGGCTCAAGGAGCTCGGGGGCGGCGTGTCGAGAAAAGTGCTCGCACACAGCGAGGGGTTGATGACGGTCGAGGTGCGCTTCGAGGCGGGAGCCGTCGGCGCGGTGCATTCGCATCCGCATTGGCAGAACACCTATGTGCTGGGCGGCCGGTTCCGCTTCACGGTCGGCGGGGAGGCGGTCGAGGTCGGGCCGGGGGACACGCTCGCGTTTTCCGGGGGCGTTCCGCACGGGACCGAGTGCCTCGAGGCGGGCGCGCTCTTGGACGCGTTCTCCCCGGCGCGGGCGGACTTCCTGTAAATTCAGGGCTGCTTTCCGATGTAGGCGAGTATACCGCCGTCGACGTAGAGTATGTGGCCGTTGACGAAGTCGCTGGCCGAGCTCGCGAGGAACACCGCCGGACCCATCAGGTCCTCGGGCGTCCCCCAGCGCCCGGCCGGGGTTCTCGCGCGGATGAAGCCGTCAAACGGGTGCGCGGAGCCGTCCGGCTGCGGTTCGCGAAGCGGAGCGGTCTGCGGCGTGGCGATGTAGCCGGGGCCGAGGCCGTTGCACTGTATGTTGTGGGCGCCGAACTCCGCGCAGATGTTGCGCGTCAGCATCTTCAGCCCGCCCTTTGCCGAGGCGTAGGCGCTGACCGTCTCGCGGCCGAGCTCCGACATCATCGAGCAGATATTGATGATCTTGCCGCGGCCCCGCTCGATCATCGACGGAATGACGGCCTTCGCGACGATGAACGGCGCGACCAGGTCGACGTCGACGACCTTGCGGAAGTCCTCGGCGCGCATCTCGCACATCGGCACGCGCCGGATGACGCCCGCGTTGTTGACGAGTATGTCGACCCCGCCGACGTCTTTTTCGATTGTCCGGACGAACGCGTTGACCGCTTTCTCGTCGGTCACGTCGCAGACGTAGCCGTGCGCCTTGATGCCCTTTTCCTCGTAGGCGGCGAGCCCTTTGTCGACGAGCTCCCGCGAGAGGTCGTTGAACACGATCTTTGCGCCCGCCGCCGCGAGGCCGGTCGCGATCGCGAGGCCGATGCCGTAGCTGCCGCCGGTCACCCAGGCGACCTTCCCGTCCAGGCTGAAGCTCTTCAACACATCCATCGGATCGCCCCCTCCGCTCACTTCAAATCCTCGACGGCAATCCCGTCCATGTCGTCAAACGCCTGATTCTCGCCGCCCATCGCCCAGATGAACGCGTAGTTCGACGTGCCCGCGCCCGCGTGAATCGACCAACTCGGGCTGATGACCGCCTGCCGGTCGCGCACGACGATGTGCCGCGTCTCGTCGCCTTTGCCCATCATGTGAAATACCGCCTGCCCCGCGGGGATTTCGAAGTAGAAGTAGATTTCCATCCGCCGCTCGTGCGTGTGCGCGGGCATCGTGTTCCAGACGCTTCCCGGCGCGAGCTCCGTAAGCCCCATCGAGAGCTGGCAGGTCGGGAGCACCGACGGGTGGATGAACTGGTTGATGACGCGCTTGTTCGAGGTCTCGAGCGCCCCCAGCGGGCGCTTGGCCGCGTCCTTGAGCGTCAGCAGCTTCGTTTCATGCGCCCGGTGCGCCGGCGCGGACACCATGTAGAACATCGCGGGATTCCGCGGGTCGTCGGAGGCAAAGGCGACCTCCCGCGCGCCCATCGCGATGTACAGGCAGTCCTTATTCTGCATGCGGTGGGTCGTCCCGTCCACGTCGACCGCGCCCGGCCCGCCGACGTTGAAGACGCCGACCTCCCGCCGCTCGAGAAGAAACGCCGCGCCAAAGCACGCCCAGACGTCGATGCCCCTGTCGATCGGCACGGTTTCGCCGACCGGCATGCAGCCCAGCGCCACCATGCGGTCGACGTGGCTGTAGACGAAATGAACCTCGTCCGCCGCGAACAGGTCCTCGATCAGGAACTCGCCGCGCATCTCCTCGCTCGTCATCCGCTTGAAATGCTCCGGATGAACCGAATACCGCTTGTCCATTGCGCTTCCTCCTCCGCCTGCGGCCTCTCTGAAAACAAATATACCAAACGCACAAAGAAATGTCAAGGTGCATGCGTTCACCATTGTGAATTGTGAGAACTGTCCAAAAATATTATAATAATTTGACATCTTGTGAAATTTTGCCCGAACTTTGTTGGCATTTGCGGGCCGCTCGGCCCCTTGACACCCGCGAAAAAACGCGGTATGCTGTACACGGATAAGAATATCGTTCACATATGTGAACGCGCGCGAGGAGGAGAGGCTGATGGCGGAGGTTCCGAACCGGACGCTGCAGCGGGGCTTGAACATGCTGGAGCTCCTGAGCCGACATCCCGGGGGTCTGGCGCTCTACGAATTGGGGGAAATGCTGAACCTGCCGCGCTCGACGGCGTTCAACCTCGCGCACACCCTGACCGACCTCGACTACGCGTGGTTCAACCCGGAGACCGGCAAGTATTCGCTCGGGCTCCGGATGTTCGAGGTCGGCTCCGGCGCGATCAACAGCATCGACGTGATGCGGGTCATCCGCGGCTCGATGGTCGAGATTCACCAGCAGATCAACGAGACGATGCACCTGGGCATCGCCTCGGGCATGGACATGCTCTACATCGACAAGCTCGAGTCGACCCGCTCGATCCGCATGATCAGCTACGTCGGCTCGCGGGCGCCCTTGTACGGGACGGCGCTCGGAAAGGCGGTGCTCGCGACGCTGCGCGACGAAGAGGTGCGCGCGATGTACCGCGATACTCCGCTGAAGCCGCTCGGCCCGAACACCATCACGCGGCTGCCGGCGCTGATCGAACAGTTGCGCGCGATCCGCCAGCGGGGCTACGCGATCGAGCGGGAGGAGTACAACGAGGGCGTGTGCTGCGTCGGCGTGGCGCTGAAAAACCGGGACGGACGCGCCCTCTATGCGTTGAGCGTGTCCGCCCCGGTGTTCCGCGTCGGGGACGCCGAGATCGAACGGTATTCGGAGTTGCTGCTCGAGGCGCAGCCGAGGATAGAGAGATTTTTGCGAAGCGCCTAGGCAACCGC
>JAAYZL010000328.1 GCA_012514855.1 Clostridiales bacterium | reverse complement strand
TGTCGTTCTCGGTCGCGACGACGAGCGGCTCGCGGATGCCGTTCCAGTCGAAGCTCGAGGTCAGGATCGACTCCATCATGTCGCCGTTGGGCATGTGGTCGGTCCACTGGCGCTGGCCCTGGAAGCCCGCGGCGATCGCGTTGTGGCCGCAGGACTCCTCGACGTAGCCCGCCTCGGCGAGCTTTTCGTTTCCGATCATCAGGTCGCGGCCGATCATCGTCATCCTGATGCTGTCCAGAAGCACCTCGCGCCTCCTCTCGGGCGAGTGCGCGACGCCCTCGGGGTTCTTGTCCCAGCCGAGCGTCAGGTTCTCGTCGACCCACTTGACCGCGCGCCCGAACTCCTCCTTATCGTAGATGCCCTCCTTCAGCCGGCGGGCGAACTCGCTCATGTCGACCGACTCGTAGCGCATGCCGAGGAACTTCTCAAACACCTCGGGATTCGGCGTCGAGCCCGCGATGCCCATCGAGATCGCGCCCATCGCGAGGTACGCCTTGCCGCGCATCTCGGCGACGGCGAGCCCGGCCTTCGCGAACCGGAGCAGCTTTTCCTTGACGTCGGCGGGAATCTCCTGATTGCCGGCGTCCTGCACGTCGCGGCCGTAGATGCCGAACGCCGGCACGCCCTTCTGCGCGTGCGCGGCCAGAACCGCCGCGAGGTACACGGCGCCCGGGCGCTCGGTGCCGTTGAAGCCCCAGACGGCCTTCGGCGTCAGCGGGTCCATGTCCATGGTCTCCGAGCCGTAGCACCAGCAAGGGGTGACGGTCAGCGAAACGCCGACGTTCTCCCGGCGGAACATCTCCGCGCAGTCGGCCGCCTCCTTGAAGCCGCCGATGGTCGTCTCGGCGATCACGCACTCGACCGGCAGGCCGCAGCTGTGCTTGACGTTCGCCTCGAGGAACGCCTTCGCGGCCTTCGCGAGGGCCATCGTCTGCTCCTCGAGCGACTCGCGGACGCCGTTGCGGCGGCCGTCGATCGCCGGGCGGATGCCGATCTTTAGAAGCGAGCCGCGCAGCCGGTGGCCGGGCTCGGTCATGGGAATCGCGTTGGGATTGGCTTTCATATTCTACCTCCTAAATGAAATCGCGAACTCTACCGATATTATATAACCAAATCCGCCCAAAGGCAAGCGGTTTCGCCCGAAATGCGGCGTTCCACACGCGCGTCCGGTTGCGAAATGCTCCGGAAGCTGGTATAATGGAACAAGTTTGGACAAATCGAGGTTTGGCAATCCGCGGAGCGGATTGCGGGCCGGCGGGGCCTATACGGGATGGGCACGCCGACAAACGAAGGGGGGATTGTGCATGCTCGCGCGCGGACTGTACGGAAGGCGCGGCTTTCGGATGGAGATTCGGGAGCGGGCGCTTCCGGAGCCCGGCCCCAACGAGGCGCTCTTGCGGGTGCGCGCGTGCGGCGTCTGCGGGACGGATCTGCACTTCTTGCGGGAGCTCGACGAATGGACGCCGCTCGGACACGAGATCGCGGGCGAGGTCGCATCCGTCGGATCGGCGGTGACGCGGCTTGAGCCCGGCACGGCGGCCGTCTGCGAGGACGTGACGCTCTGCGGCGCGTGCGAGATGTGCAAGTCCGGGCGGATCGAGCTGTGCCAGGGCGGGCTGACGCTCTCCGGGCAGCCGGGAGCCGGCGACTACATACTCGTCGACCAGCGGATGCTCGTGCCGTTCGAGGGGATGCCGTTCGACGCCGCCGCGATGGTCGAGCCGCTCGCGGTCGCGATCCGCTGCGTCGACAAACTGCGCGTGTCGCCGATGAAGTCGCTCCTGATTCTCGGAACCGGCGCGATCGCGCTGCTCTGCTCGGCGTACGCGAAGCTGCTCGGCGCGGGCCGGATCGTGCTGCTCGGAAGGCCCGGCGCGCGCTTTGACGCCGCCCTGCCGGTCGCGCGCGGATTCGGGGCGGACGACGTGCGCTTTGCGACGGACGAGCTGTTCGACGACGCGCTCGTCGCCGCGCCGCCGTCGCTCGCGAAAGACGCGGTCGACCGTCTCCGCTACGGCGGCACCGCGCTCGTCGCCGGCGTCGCTTTCGACGACCGTTCGAAACATGCGACGCTCGAC
>JAAYZL010000038.1 GCA_012514855.1 Clostridiales bacterium | reverse complement strand
CCGGAATATTGTCATTATATTGAGCTCATGGGCTGTAATTAAGATTCCCATGCTCCTCAATGAGGCAAAGTTCCTAGGGCCGAAATTCATGGCCATTCGATGGGCGCTTACCGTTATTGCCATCGTCATTTTTTCCTGGATGACATCGAAAATCATAAAGGATGCGGATCTGCCGGGAGAGGTGCTGACGCGAGCCGGCCTTCATATCAACCGAGACGCCTGCATGGGCTGTACCCTATGCGCGAAGAACTATCCCGAAGTATTCGAGATGGAAAATAAAAAGGCGCTCGTGAAATCGTATGCGGCGTTGGATATGGACAGGTTGGGGAACGCAATAGAGTCGTGCCCGGTAAAGGCCATATCTTATAATGAGGATACGAACGCGACTGAATGCGCCGCGGCGCGACCGTTTCAGGACAGCCGCCCCTTGAAGTCCCCGTAGCCGAACCCGCGGACGAGCCGGATTTCGCCGTCCCTCCCGTTGAGGAAGATCGACGGGAGGGGCATGCCGTTGAAGGTGTTGTTTTTGACCATCGAATAGATCGCCATGTCCTCAAAGACCACTCTGTCGCCGGGCCCGAGCGGCTTGTCGAACGAGTAGTCGCCGATCACGTCCCCGGCGAGGCAGGTCGGGCCGGCGAGGCGGTACGCATGCGGTTTTTCGCCGGGCTCGCCGCTTCCCGTGACGCGAGGGCGATAGGGCATTTCGAGCACGTCCGGCATGTGGCAGGCGGCGGAGGCGTCGAGTATGGCGATCCCCATGCCGTTTTCGACGACGTCGACGACGGTCGCGACGAGAACCCCCGCGTCGAGCGCGACCGCCTCGCCGGGCTCGAGGTAGACCTCCACGCCGTATGTCTCCCGAAACCGCCGGATCAGGCCGACGAGCGCGGGCACGTCGTAGTCCCTGCGGGTGATGTGGTGGCCGCCGCCGAAGTTCACCCACTTCATCCGCGGAAGGAATTCGCCGAATTTTTCCTCGAAGGCGGCGAGGGTCTCAATGAGCGCGTCGGCGTTCTGCTCGCACAGCGCGTGGAAGTGGAGGCCCTCGATGCCCTCGAGCAGCTCCGGGCGGAAGTTCCTCCGCGCGACGCCGAGCCGGGAGAAGGGCGCGCAGGGGTCGTAGAGGCCGCATCCCTGCGTCGAGCGCTCGGGGTTGACGCGGATGCCGAACGACCTCCCGGACGCGCGCGCCCGCTCGCGGAACCGCTCCCACTGGGAGAAGGAGTTGAAGATAATGTGGTCGCAGATTGGCAAGAGCGCCCCGAAATCCGCGTCGGTATAGGCGGGCGAAAACACGTGCACTTCCTTCCCCATCTCCTCGCGCCCGAGCCGCGCCTCGAAGAGCCCGCTCGCCGCCGTGCCCGCGAGGAATTTCCCGATCGTGGGGTAGACCGCGAACATCGAGAACGCCTTCTGCGCGAGCAGTATTTTGCAGCCCGCCGCGTCCTGCACGCCTTTGAGGATTTCGAGGTTGCGCAAAAGCGCGCCCTCGTCCACGGCGTAAGCGGGCGTGGGGAGTTCGAACAGGCTCCTCATCCGTCCACCAGGACGGGGTTGAAGTCCTCCCGCCACGGGAGGCCCCATCTGTTGAGCGCGTCCATGAACGGGTCGGGGTCGAACTCCTCCATGTTCCACACGCCCGGCCTGTTCCAGGTTCCGTTCATGACGAGCATCGCGCCGATCATCGCGGGGACGCCGGTCGTGTAGGAGATGGCCTGGCTCCCGACCTCGCGGTACGCCTCCTGATGGTCGCAGACGTTGTAGAGGTAGTAGGTCTTTTCCCGGCCGTCCTTGATCCCCTTGAAGATGCAGCCGATGTTCGTCTTGCCCACCGTGCGCGGGCCGAGGCTCGCGGGGTCGGGAAGCACCGCCTTGAGGAACTGCAGCGGCACGATCTCCTTCCCCTCGAACAGTATCGGCTTGATCGAGGTCATGCCGACGTTTTCGAGGCACTTCAGGTGCGTGAGATAGCTCTGCCCGAAGGTCATGAAAAAGCGGATGCGGCGCACGCCCCGGATGTTCTTCGCGAGGCTCTCGATCTCCTCGTGGTGCAGCAGGTACATGTCCTTCACGCCGATCTCGTCGAAGTCGTAGGCGCGCCTGATCTCCATCGGCCCGGTCTCGATCCACCTGCCGTCCTCCCAGAAGCTTCCCTTGGCGGTCACCTCGCGGATGTTGATCTCCGGGTTGAAGTTCGTCGCGAAGGGGTAGCCGTGGTCGCCGCCGTTCGCGTCGAGTATGTCGATCTCGCGGATCTCGTCGAAGTGGTGCTTCTGCGCGTACGCCGAGAACACGGACGTGACGCCGGGGTCGAAGCCGCTTCCGAGCAGCGCGCAGATGCCGGCCCTTTCAAACCGCTCTTTGTACGCCCACTGCCACGAGTACTCGAATTTCGCGGTGTCCGGCGGCTCGTAGTTCGCGGTGTCGACGTAGTGCGTCTTTGTCCGAAGGCACGCCTCCATGATCGAGAGGTCCTGATACGGCAGCGCGAGGTTGAGGACGACGTCCGGCGCGAACCGCTCGATCAGCGCGACCAATTCCTCCACATTGTCGGCATTTACCCGCGCGGTGTGGATTTTCGTCCTTCCGCCGTCGAGCTTTGCCTTCAGCGCGTCGCACTTCGATTTCGTGCGGCTCGCGATTAGTATTTCCTCGAAGACCCCGCTGTTCCGGCAGCACTTGTGAATCGCGACCGAGGCGACGCCGCCGCAGCCGATGATCATGCACTTTCCCATGTCTGTTCCTCCTAAAGCTGAAGCAGTATTTCCCGGACGGCCTTGCACGCCGCCGCGGTCGAAATGCCGCTCGCGTCGTAGTGCGGGGAGAGCTCCACGCAGTCGCAGGCGACGACGTTCAGGCGATTGAGCCGATGCAGCGCCTCGAGCAGCTCCCTGAACGTCACGCCGCCCGGCTCCGGGGTGCCGGTTCCGGGGAAGCACGAGGGGTCGAGCACGTCGAGGTCGAGCGTGAAGTAGACCGGGCGGCCTTCGAGCTTCTTCACCGCCTCCGGGAAGGCCGAGAGGTCGAACCCGTGGAGCTCCGTGTGCCCGCGCGCGAAGGCGAATTCGTCCCGGTCGCCGGAGCGTATGCCGAACTGG
>JAAYZL010000327.1 GCA_012514855.1 Clostridiales bacterium | reverse complement strand
GCCTCCAATACCGCGGCGTGTATGCGCGCGGCGGTCCTTTCGAGCGTGTCGATCGTGCGGTCGTCGCGGGTCAGAATCTTCTCCCAGTCCCACTGGTCGACGTAGATCGAGTGCAGGTTGTCGGTCTCCTCGTCGCGGCGGATGGCGTTCATGTCCGTGTACAGCCCGTAGCCGACCGGATAGCGGTACTTGCCCAGCGCGAACCGCTTCCACTTCGCCAGCGACTGCACGACCTGCACCTCGTCGCCGGGCGCGTCGAGCCGGTCGAACGCGACCTTGCGCTCGACGCCGCCGAGGTCGTCGTTGAGGCCCGTGTCCCTGCGCACGAACAGCGGCGCCGACACGCGCGTCAGGTTTAGCGCGGCGCTCAACTGCTGCTGAAAGCAGTCCTTGAGAATCTTGATGGCCTGCTGCGTCGCGCGCAGGTCGAGAACGCTCTTGTACCCCTTCGGGCAGATGTGCTTCATTTGCAGTCTCCCTTCGTCTTTTGGCTACAAGTATTTGCATATGGACAATTGTCGCACGCGCTCTGCCCCCTCGTTCGGATGAACCGGACGACGCCCCGAACCGCGATCCACGCGGCGGCGGCGAGCACGAGTCCCGCGAGCACATAGGCAATCCAGGTCATGTTTTCACCCCGCAAACAGTCTCCCGACCTGATAGACGATCAGGGCCATGATGTACGCGGTTCCGGTCTGCAGCCCGATCGACAGAAGCGTCAGCCGCCACGAGCCGATCTCGCGGCGGATGGCGGCGATCGCGGACACGCAGGGCACGTAGAGCAGCGTGAACACGAGGAACGCGTACGCCGAGAGCGGCGTGAACTTCGTCGCGAGCACCTCGCCGAGCCTCTGCGTCGTCTCCGCGGAGTAGAGCACCTGCATGGTCGACACGACCGCCTCCTTCGCGATCGTCCCGGACAAAAGCGCGACGCTCTTCTCCCAGTCGCCGAAGCCGAGCGGCCGGAAAACCGGGGCGATCGCGGCGCCGATCCTCCCGAAGATCGAATTGGCGGAATCCGCGACCATGTGAAAATCCGGCGCGAACGACTGCAAAAACCACACGACGACGCTCATCGCGAAGATGACCGTGCCGGCGCGGGTCAGGAAGTCCTTCGCGCGGTCCCAGAGCCTTCGCGACACGTTCTTGACGGTCGGCATGCGGTAGTTCGGAAGCTCCATCACAAACGGCGTGTCGCCGCGGCGGAACGCGGTCTTTCGAAGCAGCAGCCCGACGGCGATCATCATGACCATCCCGAGCACGTACAGGCTCAGGACGCACAGCTCGCGGTTTCCCGGGAAAAACGCCGCGGTGAACAGCGCGTACACCGGCAATTTCGCGCCGCAGCTCATGAACGGCGTCAGGAGGATCGTCATCTTGCGGTCTCGCTCGTTCTCGACGCCGCGCGCGGCGATGACCGCCGTCGTCGTGCAGCCGAAGCCCATCAGCATCGGGATGAACGAGCGCCCGGACAGCCCGAGCTTGCGGAGCAGCCGGTCGGTGATGAACGCCGCGCGCGCCATGTAGCCGCTGTCCTCGAGCACCGACATGAACAGGAAGATGATGAGGATCTGCGGCAGGAACACCAATACGCCGCCGACGCCCGCGATCACGCCGTCGACGATCAGGGAGCGTATCCACGCGGGCGAATTGACCGCCTTCAGCGCCGCGCCCGCGCCGTCGCTCAGGAGCGCCATCAGTTCCTCCGTGAGAGCGGAGAGCGCCGAGCCGACGGAGCCGAACGTCAGGAAGAACATCAGCGCCATCACGCACAGGAAGATCGGGAACGCCAATACCCTGTGCGTCAGCACCCTGTCGATCCTGTCCGAGAGGGAGATTTCGCGCTCGCCCCGGCGCGGGAAGCCCGCCTCGCGCAGCGTCCGCTCGATCGCCTCGTATCGCGCGTCGACGACGAGCGTCAATTGGTCGATGCCGGGGTGAACCTGCCGCCCGCGCGCGACATAGGCGTCGATCGCCCTGCAAATCCGCTTCTTCTGCGCCGGGGAGAGCTGCGCCGCCGCCGCGATCTGCTCGTCGCCCTCAAGGATCTTCAGCGCCACCCACGTCGTCGGCGGCGCGTAGTCGCGGTCGCCCTCGTCGAGGTAGCCGCCGATGTGGCGGTGCTGCTCGAACGGCGTGTGGTCGTCGTCGCGCTCCTCCTCGTCGCGGTGGGCGCGGTGCTCGTCCAGGTCGAACGCGCTGTGGCTCGAAAGGCCGCCGAGCGCCGCGACGATCTCGTGAAGCGCCGCTCGCGTATGTTCGTCGTAGCGCCGGGCGGGGTAGGAAATGACCGGATCGTGCGCCTGATGGTAGACCGCGGCGAACAGGCCGTCGAAGCCCTGCTTCTTCTTCGCCGAGATCGGCACGACCGGAACGCCCAGCAATGCCGAGAGCTTCTTGCAGTCGACCCTGACGCCCTGCCGCTCGAGCTCGTCGATCAGGTTCAGCGCGACGACGACCGGGCGCTCGAGCTCCATCAGTTGAAGCGTCAGGTAGAGGTTCCGCTCGATGTTCGTCGCGTCGACGATGTTGATCACGACGTCCGGCGCGTGCTGCGCGATGAAGTGCCGGGTGATGTTCTCCTCGAGGGAATACGGCGACAGCGAGTAGACGCCGGGCAGATCGACCAGCGTCGCCTCCTCGCCCTCGATTTCAAAGCGCGCCTCCTTGCGCTCGACCGTCACGCCCGGCCAGTTGCCGACGTATTGGTTCGAGCCGGTCAGCGCGTTGAAGAGCGTGGTCTTGCCGCTGTTCGGGTTGCCCGCGAGCGCGATCGTGATGCTCACGCGCCGTCCCTCCTCACAAAGATCCTGCGCGCGTCCTCTTCGCGGAGCGTCAGCGTGTAGCCGCGCAGCATGATCTCGATCGGGTCGCCGAGCGGCGCGCGCTTGAGCGCCTGCACGCGCGTGCCGGGCGTGATGCCCATCTCGATGAGCCTCCGCTTCGTCGACCCGGAAAGCTCGATGCGCGTGACGGCGCCGCGCTCCCCGTCTTTGAGCTCCGAAAGCGTCAGTTCCATGCCGTCCCTCCGCTCGCCGAACAAACTCCCGTGTCATTCTACCATCTCGCGCGGAGCCCGGCAAGCGCGCGGGCCTGTAAAATGTTCGCGAGGGCGCGCGGGCGCGTTTCCGGTGCGCTATAATGAACATATGGACATCGTAACGCTGACGCTGAACCCGTGCCTCGATTTGACGCTCTGGGTCGGGGCGTTCGGCGGCCCCGTCCGGCGCGAGCACTGGCAGACCGGTGGCAAGGGCGTGAACGTCGCGCGCGTGCTCAAGGCGCTCGGCGTCCGCTCGCTCGCGGTGTGCCCGCTGGGGGGCGCGCAAGGGGACAGGTTCCTGTCGCTCGCCCGGGACGAGGGCATCGACGTGCTGCCTGTGCCGGTCAAAGCGGAGACGCGCGCGATCGACACGTGGGTGCGGGAGAGCGACTTCCGGCAGCGGGTCGACTACCGCGCGGGCTCGGAGCTCGCGGACGCGGAGCTCGACGAATTGGAGAACCGGCTGTTTTCGGTTCTTCCGGGCGCGAAGGCGCTGGTCGTCGCGGGCTCGGCGAGCTGCGGCCGCGCGGCCGGGCGCGTTTCGCGAATCCTCCGGCGCGCGCGGGAGATGGGCGTCAAGACCGTGCTCGATTCGAACGGCCCGGCGCTTACCGGGGGCGTCAAGGGGCTTCCGGACCTGCTGAAGCCGAACGAGAAGGAGCTTTTTTCGCTCGTCGGATCGGCGGAACCCGACGCCGCGGAAGCGCTGCTGCATTCCGGCGTCGGCGCGGTGCTCTTGTCCATGGGCGCGCGCGGCTGCTGCCTGATCCGGGAAGGCGTCCAGAAATACTGCCCGGCGCCGCGTGTCGAGGCCGTGAACCCGGTCGGCTCCGGCGACAGCTTTCTCGCTGGATATTTATACGCCGCTTTAAGAGGATATTCCGACGAGCTGTCGATGATGATCGCATGCGCGGCGGGCGCCGCGAACGCCAGGGTGTTCCCGGCGGCGCGGATCAAGCGGGAGGACATCGAAATGGTGCTCGGCCAATCCATATAGGGGGACGGAGCTTGGAGAATTACGACACCATCGTCATCGGCGCGGGGCACGCGGGCTGCGAGGCGGCGCTGGCGTCCGCGCGGATGGGATTTAAGACGCTCTTGGTCACGCTGAACCTCGACGCGCTCGCGCTGATGCCGTGCAACCCGTCGATCGGCGGAACCGGCAAGGGCCACCTCGTCCGGGAGCTCGACGCGCTCGGCGGCGAGATGGGGCTGGCGATCGACGACACGTTCATACAGTCGCGGATGCTGAACACCGGCAAGGGCCCGGCGGTGCACTCGCTGCGCGCGCAGGCGGACAAGCTGCGCTACAGGCTCCGGATGCGGCGCGCGGTCGAGGAGTGCGAGAACCTCGAGCTCCGGCAGGCCGAGATTTCGGAAATTCTGACGGCGAACGGCCGCGTCTCGGGCGTCAAAACGACGACGGGGGCGGCGATCTCCTGTCGCGCGGCGATTGTCTGCGCGGGCGTGTATTTGAAGAGCCGCATCATCATCGGCGAGTGCTCGTGGATGGGCGGGCCGCAGGGCCTCGTCCCGGCAGGGCCGCTGACGGAGAACCTCAGGGACCTCGGCTTCGAGCTTCGCCGGTTCAAGACCGGAACCCCGGCGCGGCTCGACGGGCGGACGGTCGACTTTTCAAAGATGGAGCCGCAGCCGGGCGACGATCCGATCCTTCCGTTCTCGTTCATGACCGACGCTTCGTCGCTCACAAACCGCGCCCTGTGCTATTTGACCTACACGACGCCCGCGACGCACGAGATACTTCTCTCCAACCTGCACCGCGCGCCGATGTACACCGGGGCGATCCACGGAACCGGCGCGCGCTACTGCCCGTCGATCGAGGACAAGGTCGTGCGCTTCGCGGACAAGGAGCGCCACCCGGTGTTCCTCGAGCCGGAGGGACTGGACACCGTCGAATGGTACGCGCAGGGGCTGTCGACCTCGATGCCCGAGGACGTGCAGCGCGCGGCGTACGCGACGGTGCCGGGGCTCGAAAACGCGCGGCTTCTCCGGCTCGCGTACGCGATCGAGTACGACTGCATCGACCCGACCGCGCTCAAGAACACGCTCGCCGCCCGGCACGTCGAGGGGCTCTACTTCGCCGGGCAGGTCAACGGCACCTCCGGCTACGAGGAGGCCGCGGCGCAGGGGCTGTACGCCGGGCTGAACGCTTCGCTGTGGCTGAAGGACTCAGAACCGCTGATTCTGACGCGCGCGGACGCGTACCTCGGCGTATTGGTCGACGATCTGGTGACCAAGGGCGTCGACGAGCCGTACCGCATGATGACCTCGCGCGCGGAGTACCGGCTGCTGCTTCGGCAGGACAACGCGGACTTCCGGCTGACCGAGCGCGGCTACCGGGCGGGGCTCGCGGCGAAAGAGCGCTACGAACGGATGCTCCG
>JAAYZL010000326.1 GCA_012514855.1 Clostridiales bacterium | reverse complement strand
GAGGGCTGAGGGGCAAATCCACAAGACGGGCGAGGCGCGCGGGACAAGGCAATCGCATGCGGCCTCTGGGCCGGCGGGATCAAGGCGCCGCTGTACAAAAGCAGCGGCGTTTTTGCATTTTCATCGCCGGAAGATGAGGCAGGCCGTATCATATCATAGCCCGAACGGCGCCCTCCGAAAGAGGAATGAAATCCCTACTCCTGCAGCTTCCTCCATATCGAACTCCTGCTTATGCCCAGGCGCTTTGCGGCCTTCGTCTGGTTCATGTCCTCCTGTTTCAGCACCAGCGAGATCACGTCGCGCATGATCTCCGGCAGCGGCTTCGACAGGTCGAGGTCGTCGGAGGGGCGCGCGGCCTGCGCGTGCCTCGGCGAGAGTATCGTGCGCACGTCCTCCGCGGTGATGTACATGTTCGTCGCGTTGATCGCGAGTTCGCGGACGACCTGCTTGAGCTGGTCGATGTTGTAGGGCCAGTCGTGCGCCTTCAGAAGCTCGATGGCGTCGCTGTCGAAGCCGATCACCCGCGTGGGGAACTGCTGGTTGATCTCGTTGATGTAGCAGGCGGCGATCGACGGCAGCTCGTCGATGCGCTCCCTAAGCGGCGGGATGCGGATCGAAATTCCGTCGAACATCTGGTACAGCTTGTAGGCGAACGAATCCACGCGCGGCTCGTCGAACGGATGCCGAAGCACCGACACGATGATCCGGTTGCGCTTCACGAGCGACGTGGATTTGGCGAAGCCGTAGATGTCCTGCTGAACCTCCGGCGGTATGTCCGAAAAATCCTTGAAGTAGATCGTGGTTTCGTTCGCGTACAGCGGCGAGTTGTAGTTGTCCAGCAGAAAGCTCCAGTTCTTTTTCTTCGCGTCTGCGCAGTCGATCAGGACGAAGGGGTTGTTCCGGTAGGCGCTCAGCGCGTAGATCGTATAGGCGAGCGTGTCCTTGCCGCTCCCGTACTCGCCGGAGATGAACACCGTCAGCGAATACTCGCCGTTTTTCCGGATGTTCTCGATCAGCGCGCGCATGACCCCGCTCGAGTTGTACAGCGCGAGGTTTTCGCTCAGCCGCTCGGGGCTGAAGCCCATCGTCGTGTAGAGCTCGTTTTCGCGGCGGACGAGCCGCCCCGTGAGCGCCCGGACGTAGAACGCGCAGTAGGCGCTCTTGTCGAGGCGGAGGAGCTTTCCCTCGATGTTCCAGCTGCACTCGGGGCCGTTGTCCCGAATCCGCGCGGAGGAGAGCTCGAACACCGAGCGCACGCGCCGCTTCAGCTTCTCCGCGAGGTCCTGATAGCGCCTGTCCTGCGCGGGCGCGTTCGAATACACGAGCGCGCACTGCTCGTCGTAAACGAACACGCGGCTGTCGAGGCCCGACATCACGGCGTCGAGCATCGCGGCCGATTCGCGCATGTGTTTCAGCCTGCGGCATATTTCGACGCACCGGTCGAGCGCCGTGTGGATGCTCTCCTCGCCGGAGGTGATCAAAATGTTTCCGATGCCGAGCGATTTCGCGACGTCCACGGCGATGCCGTCGCCGATGATGTAGGTATAGCCCTCCGCCTTCAGGTCGCGGATCAGCACCTTCGCGTCCTCCTCCGACTCGATCGCGTGGATCGGGCACTCGTGCTTGATCAGCATGTAATAGCTCTGTATGTGCGAAATCAGCTTTTTCGAGCCCACGAACGCGTAGTTCGAGAGCGTGTTCGACGCGAGCTGCGCGATGCGGATGATGTCCGGCGTCGAGATCTCGATGTTGACGACGGGCGTCGTCGTCGAGCGCTCGACCATGTGGCCCGTCACGCCGCGGCAGATCACCGCGTCGTAGTCGCCGGGCTTCAGGTTGCGCACGAGCTCGACCGCGTCGTCGAGCG
>JAAYZL010000325.1 GCA_012514855.1 Clostridiales bacterium | reverse complement strand
GCGCGACGACGTCGACGCCGTGTCCGTCTGCACGCCGAACGAGCTGCACGAGGAGATGGCGCTCGCGGTCTTGAAGGCCGGCAAGCACCTCTACATCGACAAGCCGCTCGCGGTGACGGGCGACAGCGCGCTGCAAATTGCCGAGGCCGCGCGGATTTCGAAGGGCTTTTCGAAGGTCGCGTTCAACCTGCGCCACTACCCGGCGACGATGCGGCTCAAGGAGCTCGCGGACGCGGGCGAGCTCGGCGAGATCCTGCAGTTTTCGGCGCGCTACCTGCATTCCGGCTCGGTCGACCCCGACCGGCCGATCGGCTGGAAGCAGCAGAGGCAGGGCGGCGTGCTCCTGGACATGGGCAGCCACGCGCTCGACATGGTCACCTGGCTGATGGGCTATCCGGAGAAGGTCAACTGCTCGCTGCGCACGCTCTACGATAAGCGGCCGCGGCGCGACGGCACCTTTGAGACCGAGCTCTCCGACGATCACGCGCTGATGACGCTTCAAATGCCGAACGGCGCGCTCGGAACCGTCGAGGCCAGCAAGATCGCGACCGGCGCGCTCGACGAGATGACGATCGAGGTGCGCGGCGCGAAGGGCGCGGCGATCTTTGCGACGATGCAGCCGAACTACCTGCGCTTCTTCGACCAGAGCCGCCCGGAGCGACCGCTCGGCGGCGCGCGCGGGTTCACCGACATCGAGTGCGCGCAGCGCTACCCCGCGCCGGGAGGGGGTTTCCCGTCGGTCAAGAACGCGATCGGCTGGGACCGCGCGCACGTCGACTGCTATTTCGACTTCCTGCACTGCATATCGCGCGGCAGGAGGCCCGAGAGCACGGTCGAGAAGGCCGCGCGGCTGCAGAAGCTGATGGATACGCTCGTGAAGTCCGCCGAGGCCGGCGAGTGGGCGCGGGTATGAGGCGCTGGATCGCGGCCTTCGGCGCGGCGTGCGTGCTGATGCTCCTGTTCGCGGGGCTCGTCGTCCGCGGCGTGATCCGGCTGAACATGCCGCCGGAGAGCCGCTACCCGGTGCGCGGCGTCGACGTTTCGCACTATCAGGGGACGATCGACTGGGAAAAACTCCGCGCGCAGGGGGTCGACTTCGCGTTCATCAAGGCGACCGAGGGGAGCACGCTGCAGGACGACCGCTTTGCGCAGAACTTCGACGGCGCCATGGAGGCCGGGGTGCGCGCGGGCGCGTACCACTTCTTCAGCTTCGACAGCTCCGGCCGCGCGCAGGCGGACAACTTCATCCGCACCGTGCCGCTCATCCGCGGGATGCTGCCCTGCGCGGTCGACGTCGAGTTCTACGGCGACAAGGCGGCGCATCCGCCGGACGTCATATCGACGCGCAGGGAGCTGCGCGCGCTTCTCAAGGCGCTCGAGGAGGCGTACGGGAGAAGGCCGGTCATCTACGCGACGCAGTCCTCGTTCCAGAAGTACATCGCGGGCGCGTTCGACGACTACGACCTGTGGGTGCGCAACGTCTACCTCTACCCGATGATGCCCGAGGGCCGGGACTGGACGTTCTGGCAGTATTCCGACAAGGGAACGCTCGACGGGTACGAGGGCGTCGAGAAGTACATAGACATGAACGTGTTTCATGGAAGCGAGGCGGAGTTCGAGAAGTACGGGCGGTAAACAAAGGAATCGCCGGGCGCGTCCTTGCCCCGGCGGTCCGCTGAAATTCTCGGCTTGAACGGGCCGGGCGCGGAGCGACTTCGATTGCCTTCGGCAATCAAACCGCACCTTGTCGCCCTCCGCTTGAAATAGCGCCGCTATTTCCGCGCTCCGGCCCCTTGCTTCGCCCTGCGCAAAAATCTCTCGCCGCTTTGGCGCAATATAGAGTCGGCAGAGCAATCCTCAGAAAACATTCGGAATCAGGCGATCGTTGATCCAGCTCTTCACCGTCAAGAAGTCCAGCCCTCCCTGCCCGACGAGCATCCCGTAGGCCTTCGACCCGTCGCGCAGGCTCGTCATCAGCTCCATCGAGAACGCGGAGAGCACCGGCTCCAGGACGGCCAGAAGGAGCGCCGAGATCACGACGCCGCGCACGAGCCCGAACAGGCCGCCGACGAGCCAGTCGACCTTGCGGAGCATCGGCAGGCGCGCGACGTGGTTGATCAGATTTACGAGCAGCGTCGCCACGAAGTACAGGACGAAGAACGTGACCACAAACGCGATCACATTGAACACGCCCCGCCACAGCGTCTGGTCGAAGTAATCCGCGAGCGTGTGGATGTTGAGCTCCGCGAACGCTTCCTTATTGATGTTCGCGGCCAGCGCCTTCTCGATGAACGGCACCTTCTGGCCGATGAACGACGCGACGCCGTTGACCGCGTCCGCACCCTTGGCGACCAGTTCCTGCACGGTCGTCTGCGCGGTGACGCCGGAGACGTTCAAGCCGTCAAAGAAGCCGGCGGGCTCCAGGTACGTGCTCAGGACGCCCATCAGCGTGGAGTTCCCGAGCACCGCGTCGGCCAGTATATGGAACAGCTTCTGCGCGCCGAACCATGAGCCGATCAGCCCGAGCGTGGACAGGAAGGACGCGAGAAACCCCTTGTGCATGCCTGCGAACAGGCTGAAGCCCAGCACCACGAGAACCAGAATGTCGATGATGTTCACTGACGAATCCCTCCGCTTTTCAAACTTGCTGTCCTTCAGCGTGCCCGTGGACTGC
>JAAYZL010000324.1 GCA_012514855.1 Clostridiales bacterium | reverse complement strand
ATCGATTCCGAGGATGCAATGCACAAACCGAGCCAATTCACGGGAACGCCTCATATGCCAAAAAACGGCATTATATTGATGGAATTCGCGCAAACCGGCCTCAAAAACGAATTTCGGGGAAATCATGTTATTTTCCTGAGTGCCTATTGCATTGCCGGATTGGTATTGCTATAATAAATGAAATTAAAAAAGCAAATGGTATAATTATATCGCAAGAATGAATATACATACCGCGAGGGGTATGACGAAGGAGGCGGGGACATGATCGGGCAGCGGGAGCCGCTGATCGAGGTCAAGGGATTGACGCTGGACTTTGCGATCGAGGGGAAGCGCGTCAACGTGCTGGAGGACGTGAACCTCGCGATCGGCAGGGGGCAGCGCATCGGCCTCGTGGGCGAATCCGGCTGCGGAAAGAGCATCACGTCGCTGACGATCATGGGCCTGCAGCCGCAGACCGCCGCCGTGCGCTCCGGCGAAATCCTCTACGCGGGGAGGGACCTTCTCAGGGCCTCGCGCAGGGAAATGATCGGCATCCGCGGCAGCGAGCTCGCGATGATCTTTCAGGAGCCGATGACGAGCCTGAACCCCGTCTACACCGTCGGCCAGCAGATGGCCGAGATGTTCAAGCTGCACACCGGCCTCTCCCCGCGGGAGGCGCTTAAAAGCGTCGTCGAGCGGCTTCGGGAGGTGTCGATCCCCGACCCGGAGAGCATCGTCAACCAATATCCGCATCAGCTCTCGGGCGGCATGCGCCAGCGGGTCATGATCGCGATGGCGATGTCGCTGAACCCGAAATTGCTGATCGCCGACGAGCCGACGACCGCGCTCGACGTGACCATACAGGCGCAGATACTCGACCTGATCCGCAAGCTCAACGACCAGCACGAGGCTTCGGTGCTCCTGATCACCCACGATCTCGGCGTCGTGGCCGAGACCTGCGAGCACGTGGTGGTCATGTACGCGGGCCATGTCGTCGAGGAGGCGGACGTGTTTCAAATCTTCGAGCACCCGCGCCACCCCTATACCGTCGGGCTGATGAAGTCGCTTCCGGACCTCAACGAGGTCTCCGAGCGGCTCTACAACATCAAGGGCACCGTGCCGCCTGTATACGCCTACCCGAGGGGCTGCCGCTTCTCGCCCCGCTGCGAATACGGCACCGGGCAATGCGCGGAGCGGGTTCCCGAACTCGCCGAGGGGGAAAACGGGCACAGGGTGCGCTGTTTTAATCCGCTTACATAATCGAAGGCAGGAGGGCGGCAGAGTGGAACGGTTGCTGGAAGTCAGGCAGCTTAAGAAGTACTTTCCGATGCGCTCCTCGCATTTTGGCTTGAAGCGCCGGCCGGTCAAGGCGGTGGACGGCGTCAGCTTCGACCTTCACAGGGGCGAGACGCTGGGCCTCGTCGGGGAGTCGGGGTCGGGCAAATCCACGGTCGGCCGCACGATCCTCCGGCTTCTGGACGCGACCGGCGGGCAGGTGATCTACCGGGGCGAGGACATCCTGAAGGTGGCCGACGAGAAGAAGAGCCGGTCGCTCCACCGGAAGATGCAGATGATCTTTCAGGACCCGT
>JAAYZL010000323.1 GCA_012514855.1 Clostridiales bacterium | reverse complement strand
TGGGCATGCTCGCGACGATCATCAACTCGCTGGCCGTCGAGGACGCGCTCACCCGCCGCGGCAAGCGCGCGACCGTGTTCACCGCGCAGGAGATGAACCGCTTCGCGAAGCTCTACACCGCGCAGGCGGCCATCGACTGCATGGAGCGCGGCGAGATCGCGCTGCTCGCGGGCGGCACAGGCAACCCGTTTTTCACGACCGACACGACGGCGGCGCTGCGCGCGGCGGAATTGAAGGCCGACGCGGTGTTCAAGGGAACGACCGTCGACGGCGTCTACGACTGCGACCCGCGCGCGAACCCCGACGCGAGGCTGATCCGCGACATTACCTACCGCGAGGCCGTCGAAAGGCGGCTGCGCGCGCTGGATCTGACGGCGTTTCTCCTGTGCATGGAGCAGAAGGTGCCGCTCGTGCGCGTGTTCTCGATGGAAAATCTCGAGAACATACTGCGCGTCGCCGCCGGGGAGCCGCTCGGAACAACGGTGCACCCATAGGAGGGAAGTCCCATGGCCGTTGAATTCGATACATGTCCGTTCTGCGGCGGGGCGCTCGAGCGGGGCTATCTGAAGCTCAGTTGCATCCGCCCGAGCGCGCTGCGCTGGAAGAGCGACGAGAAGTATCCCATCGAGGGCGCGCCGAAGCTCTTCAAGAATACGTTTCTCGGAAGGCGGGCGCTGTCGTTCACCCTGCTCGCCAACGGCGCTTTCGGCGGCATGGACTGCGAGCCGCCGGGCGGCTACTGCGAGAAGTGCATGAGGGTTTTCGCGGCCTTTTCGGTTGGAGATCAGGTTGCGGACCGCTGAGTCGCCGGGCGCTCTTTTCAGGGCGCCCGGTGTTCATCCAAAATCAGTTGACACTTCCCGGAAAAACATTTACAATATGATGGAAGAAGACGATACTTCTGCGAAGGAGGATTTTTCATGTATAAGCAGGCAATCAAGAGCGCCGGGGACAGGATGGACAAGACCATTGCCATCATCGAGAAGGACCTCGCGACGCTTCGCGCCGGGCGCGCCAATCCGCAGATTCTCGACAAGATCACCGTCGACTACTACGGGACGCCCACCCAGCTCAACCAGGTCGGGAATATTTCTTCCCCGGAGCCGCGCATGCTCGTCATCGCGCCGTGGGAACCTAAGATGATCTCAGAGATCGAAAAGGCGATCCAAAAATCCGACCTCGGCATCAACCCGTCCAACGACGGCAAGGTCATCCGCCTGATGGTGCCGGAGTTGAACGAGGAGCGCCGCAGGGATCTGTGCAAACAGGTCAAAAAGCAGGTGGAGGAGGGCAAGGTCGCCATCCGCAACTGCCGCCGCGACACGCTCGAGCAGATCAAGAGGATGAAGAAGGACTCCGTCATCACCGAGGACGACCTCAAGGACGCCGAGACCGAGCTGCAAAAAGTGACCGACGCGCACATCAAGACGATTGACAAGGTGGGCGCGGACAAGGAAAAGGAGATCATGTCGATCTGATGCTTCAGAAGCTCGCCCAACTGTTGAGACCGAAGCGAAAGTACATCGACGCGCGCGTCGCGCCCCGGGACGGCGGGGCGCGCGTTGCGTTGCCGGAAAAGCTGCCCCGGCACGTGGGCATCATCATGGACGGGAACGGCCGCTGGGCCCTCGAGCGCGGGCTGCCGCGGTCGGCCGGGCACGCGGCGGGCACGGAGGCGCTGCGCGACATCATCCGCGCGTCGGACGAGTGGGGCATCTTCGCGCTGTCGATCTACGCGTTTTCCACCGAGAACTGGGCGCGCCCGAGGGACGAGGTCGGGACGCTGATGGGGCTTCTGCTGCGCTACTTCGAGTCGGAAATCGACGAGCTCTTCCGGAAAAACGCCGTCATACGCATCATCGGCGACGTCGACGGACTTCCGGAGAAGCAGCGCACGGCGGTTCTTCGCGCGATGGAGCGCACGAAGGACAACACCGGCCTCCGGCTCAACATCGCGCTCAACTACGGCGGGCGCGCGGAGATACGCCGCGCGGTCGAGCGCGTCGCCGGGCGCTGCGCCGCGGGAGAATTGCAGCCCTCGGAGATCACCGAGGCGGACGTCGAGAGGGAACTGTATACCGCGGGGCTCCCGCCGGTCGACCTCCTGATCCGAACCAGCGGGGAAAAGCGCACGTCGAACTTCCTGCCCTGGCAGGCGGCGTACGCGGAGATGGTGTTCAATCCGATCCTGTGGCCGGACTACACGCGCGAGGCGTTTGCCCGGGATTTGAGCGAATTCGCCTCGCGCAGCAGGCGCTTCGGCAAGGTGCACGCGGAGGAGGTCTCATGAAGCAGCGCGTGATGACGGGCATTTTGCTGGTCGTTCTCCTCGGCGCGATCGTGTACCTCGGCGACTGGTGGCTGCGCGGCGCGATACTCTTTCTGATGGCGGTCAGCATGCACGAGATGTATGCGGCGTTCGCGCTGCGGGGCATGAAGCCCGTCCGCGCGGGGCTCGGTTTGCCGGTTCTTCTGCTGCTCGCGCTCGCGCTCGCGCCCGCGGAGCGGCTGATGGAGGGCGCGCTCGTCTCGATGGCGCTGCTTGCCGCGGTCGGCATCGGCGCGGTCGTGCTTCGCGGCCACGTGGACTACGAGGGTGCGGCCTCGTCCGTGCTGCCGCTTTTGTATCCTGGACTTTACTACGTGCTGATGTTCGATTTGACGCTCGGCGGCGGGGGCATGGAGCAGAGGATACTGTTCGCGCTTCTGTTCCTCGTGCCGTCGATGAACGACAGCTTTGCGCTGTTCGCGGGTACGGCGCTCGGAAAGCGGAAGCTCGCGCCGGAGATCAGCCCGAAAAAGACGGTCGAGGGCTCGATCGGCGGGCTGGTCGCGGCGGTGCTGTTCGCGGTCGCGATCCCTTTTCTGATCGGCGCGATGTACGGCGTCGAGGCGTCGGCGCTCGAACCGGTCTGGAAATACGCGCTGTTCGGGCTCGCGGCGGGCGCGCTCTCGCAGATCGGCGACCTCGCCGCGTCG
>JAAYZL010000322.1 GCA_012514855.1 Clostridiales bacterium | reverse complement strand
CTCCGTCCGAAGAGCATGTGGAGCAGGCCGAAACGTCCCCCACGGAATCCGATTTTATGGCCGATGTGGAAAAGACGCTTGTGCAGATCCGCCCCGGACAGACGATCACAGGAACCGTGGTGCAGATTAGCGACGACGAGGTCTGCGTAAACGTCGGTTACAAGGCAGACGGATTGGTTAAAAAGGCTGACCTCTCCTCAACCGATGTCAAAATTGGCGATGAAATCGAAGTCGAGGTCGTCAAGGTCAACGACGGCGAGGGCAACGTGCTCCTGTCCCAGCGGAACATCGTCAACCGCAAGGTCTGGGATGAGATCATGGCCAAGCACGAGGCCGGCGAGTTCGTCGTCGGCGTCGGCAAGGAAGCCGTCAAGGGCGGCCTGTTGGCCGATGTCATGGGCATTCGCTGCTTTATCCCCGCCTCCCAACTGTCGCTTCGCTACGTCGAAAAGATCGAGGAGTTCGTCGGTCAGGAAATGAAGCTCGAGATCATCGAGATCGACAAGCCGAAGAAGCGCATCGTCGCCTCCCGCAAGAAGGTCCTGATCTCCGAGGAGTCCGAGAAGAAGAAGGCGATCTGGGACGCGCTGGAGATCGGCTCGGTCGTGCGCGGCGTCGTCCGCAGGCTCGCGGATTTCGGCGCGTTCGTCGACATCGGCGGCGTCGACGGCCTTGTGCACGTGACGGACCTGAGCTGGGGCCGCGTGCAGCACCCGTCGGACATCATCAAGGTCGGCGAGGAGATCGACGTGAAGATCTTGAACGTCGACCCGGCGCGCGAGCGCATCTCCCTCTCCTACAAGCAGACCCGTCCGCGCCCGTGGGCGGTTGCCGGCGACCGGTATCCCGTCGGCTCGATCGTCGAGGGCAAGGTCGTGCGCATCACGACGTTCGGCGCGTTCGTCGAACTGGAGCCGGGCCTGGACGGCCTGGTGCACATCTCGCAGTGCGCGCTCACCCGGATCGCGAAAGTAGAGGACGCGATCAACGTGGGCGACATCGTGCGCGTGAAGGTGCTCGACGTCAACACCGACGCCAAGCGCATCTCGCTCTCGATCCGCGAGGTGCTCGAGGACGAGGCGCTCGAGGCCGTTCCCCCGGCCGGCGAGCTCGACGAGTACGCGATCGTCGAGGTTCCCCAGCAGGAGGAAGAGCAAGCCGTCGAGGAAGAATAAACGCCTGAAAAAACCCCCGCGGCACGGCCTGAGCGCCGTGCCGCTTTTTCACGAGGAGGGATTGAAATGCCTGAGATGGAACGCCTGTCCCTTGAGTCCGAGCGCGACGGACTTGAGCTTCGGCTGCTCTGCATGTCCCCCGACGGGGAGATCAGGGCCGTCGTCCAGATCGCGCACGGCATGTGCGAGCACAAGGAGCGCTATATCCCGTTCATGGAGTTTTTGGCGGAAAACGGCTATGCCTCGGTGATCCACGACCACCGCGGCCACGGCGAGGCCGCGCGCGAGCGGAACGAGCTCGGCTACTTCGGGAAGGACGGCGCGCGCGCGCTCGTCGACGACGTGCACCAGGTCACGCTCTGGGCGAAGTCGCGCTTTCCGCAGAGGCCGGTCTGCCTGTTCGGGCACAGCATGGGTTCGCTCGCCGCGCGCGCGTATCTTCTGTGGTACGAGGGGGAACTCTCCGGCGCGATGCTGTCCGGAAGCCCCGCGTACAACCGCGCGACGCCCGGGGGAAAGCTGCTCGCGCGGGTGCTGGGATTGAAGAGCGGCGGCCGGAAGCGCAGCAAGCTGCTCAAGGTGATCACCTCCGGCCCGTTCTACCGCGCGTTCCCCGACGAGGGCAGCAAGTGCTCGTGGATTTGCTCGGACAAGGAGGTCGTCCGCGCCTACGACGAGAGCCCGCTTTGCGGCTTCACGTTCGCGTGCAACGGCTTCATGTCGCTCTACACGCTGATGGCGCTCGCGTACAATGCGCGCGTCAAGGCGAAGAACCCCGAGCTTCCGATTTTCTTCCTGTCCGGCGAAAACGACCCCTGCCGCGGCGGCGACCGGGGTTTTCAGCGCGCGGTGGAGGTCATGCTCAGGCGCGGCTATCGGCGCGTCGGCGGCAGGGTCTACAAGGGCATGCGCCACGAGATTCTCAACGAGCCGGGAAGGGCGGAGGTCTATAAGGACGTGCTCGAAAAGCTCAACGAATGGGGGGCGGCCGAATGATCGTCGTCGCCGCGGGCGTGCTTCGGCGCGGGGACGGCATCCTCCTCTGCCAGCGGAACGTTGGCGCGCATCAGGAGCTTCTCTGGGAGTTCCCGGGCGGAAAGCTCGAGGAGGGCGAGTCGCCGGAGAAAGCGCTCGAGCGCGAGCTCCTCGAGGAACTGAACATTCGCACGCGCACCGGCCGCGTGCTCGACGCGGTGTTCCACCGGTACCCCGGCCGCGACGTGCTCGTGCTGTTTCTGGAGAGCGCGATCGTCGAGGGCGAGCCGGAGCCGGTCGACTGCCGCGCGCTTTCGTGGGTGTCCCCGGAGGCGCTTTTCGCCAAAAACCTCGCGCCCGCGGACGCCGTGTTTGCAGGCAGGTTTTTCAAAAGCGACATTTGAGCGCGGAAAGTGTATCGTTTGGCGGGTATCCCTTTTTCTTTGCCCGGCGCATGCTATAATGGTCATAACGGAAGCATGGCGGAGGTGGCACTATGGACTGCTTTGTATCGTACCTCCCGGCAATCATCTTGTTGGTGCTGGGATTCGCGCTCGTGGTCATCGAGATGTACATTCCGGGCTTCGGCGCGCCGGGCATACTCGGTTGTATTCTGCTCGTGGGCGGCGTGATCGCCGCGCGCCCGACGCCCTTGCAGGCGCTCGTGATGTCGGTGATCATCATCGTGCTGCTCGGGGTGGCGCTGTCGGTCTTCATACACTCGGCCTCGCGGGGCCGCCTGGCGAAGTCGAACCTCGTGCTCAAGGAGGTCTCCACGCGCGCGAACGCCGAAAACGCGCTCCATTTCTTCGTCGGCAAGGAGGGAGTCGCGCGCACGGCGCTTCGGCCCGCGGGCATCGCGGAATTCGACGGCGTAAAGCTCAACGTGCTCACCGAGGGGGAATTCATCGACGTGGGGAAGCGCGTCAGCGTCTCGCGCGTCGAGGGAAACAGGATCGTCGTACTGGAGATCAAGGCCGGATAGGGAAAACGACCTGCCGCAATGCGGCATTGTGAAAGGGAGAGTGCAATATGGGTGCTTCAATCGTCGTCGCGTTTATCATCGTCATCGCGTTTCTGATCGTCTTTTCGCTGTTTTTCCGGTTCGTCCCGCTGGGGCTGTGGATTTCGGCCAGGGCGTCGGGCGTGCGCGTCAGGATCGGCTCGCTGATCGTCATGCGCTTCCGGCGCGTCAACCCGGCCAAGGTCATCATGCCGATGATCAAGGCGACGAAGGCCGGGCTCGACATCAACATGAACGAGCTCGAGGCGCATCTGCTGGCCGGCGGCAGCGTCGACCGCGTCGTCGACGCGCTGATCGCCGCGCAGTCGGCGCAGATTCCGCTGGAATTCGAGCAGAGCCGCGCGATCGACCTCGCGGGCCGGAACGTGCTCGAGGCCGTCAAGATGTCGGTCAACCCGAAGGTCATCGAGACGCCGGTCGTCGCAGCGATCGCCAAGGACGGCATCGAGCTCCGCGCGAAGGCGAGGGTCACGGTGCGCGCGAACATATCCCGCCTGGTCGGCGGCGCGGGCGAGGAGACGATCATCGCGCGCGTCGGCGAGGGCATCGTCACGACCGTCGGCTCCGCGCCGACCCACAAGGAAGTGCTCGAGAACCCCGACCGGATCAGCCGCACGGTGCTCTCGAAGGGCCTCGACGCCGGAACCGCGTTTGAGATCCTTTCGATCGACATCGCCGACGTGGACGTCGGGCGCAACATCGGCGCGCAGTTGCAGATGGACCAGGCCGAGGCCGACCGCCGCATCGCGCAGGCGAAGGCCGAGGAGCGCCGCGCGATGGCCGTCGCGCAGGAGCAGGAGATGATCGCCTCCGTGCAGGAGATGCGCGCGAAGGTCGTGGAGGCCGAGGCCGAGGTGCCGCGCGCGATGGCCGACGCGCTTCGCGAGGGCAAGCTCGGCGTCATGGACTACTACCAGATGCAAAACGTCATCTCCGACACCCGCATGCGCGAGTCCATCGCCGGCACGGATGCCTCGAAGAAGCCCGCCGACGAGAAGAAGTAGCGCCGGCTGAAAAGGGAGGTGCACCGCTTGGAGGCACTCATCACCGTCATCATCATGGCCCTGGTCGCGCTGAGCGTCGGAAACGCCGCGAAAAAGCTCTCGCGGAACCGGCCCGGACAGGGCGATCCCCGGAACCGGCCCGGACAGCAGAGCCCCTATGCCCCGGCACAGCGGCCGATGCGCCCGATGCGGCCGACCTGGCAGCAGTCCCTGCCGCCGGAAATGCGCGAGATGCTCGGCATGGATCAGCCGCAGCAGCGGCGGGGCGAGGGCACGGCAACCGAGGCCGTTTCCTCCGCGGAGGGCGACGGCTACGCGTCCGGGGAGGGCATGAGCCGCGGCGCGCGGGACAATCGCTACGGAGGCTCTCTGCCTCAGCCGGAGGGCGGCTTCGCGTCTATGTCCTTCGTCCAGACGGCCCAGTCCGCGCCCGCGCCGATCTTCGCCCAACCGAAACCCGCCCCGCGCATGACCCCGGAGGAGATGCGCCGCGCGGTGATCCTGTCGGAGGTGCTCAAAAGGCCGGTCTCACTCCGCAGGCGCGGGTACATCCGCTGAACTTTACGTGGCGAACGGTCGGAAGGCCGTTCGCCATATTGACGTGTTTACGAGGTGACGCATGGAGACGATTCGCATTTTGATCGCGGACGACGAGCCCGGAATGCTCGTCGTGATGCGCAAGCTGATCGAGCGCGCCGAGGGATACGCCTTGGCCGGCGAGGCCGCGGACGGCGAGGAGCTTCTCGAACTCTACGAGCGCGAATCGCCCGACGTCGTGCTGATGGACGTCGAGATGCCCAAAATTTCCGGCATCGACTGCGCGCGCGCGATCCAGGACAAGAACCCGAAGACCGTGCTCGTGTTCGCGACCGGGCACGAGCAATATATGAAGAGCGCGTTCGAGGTCTACGCGTTCGACTACCTCGTGAAGCCGTTCCGCATCGAGCGCGCGCTCAACACGCTCCGGCTGATCCGGGAGCGCCTGCGCGAGAGCTGCGAGGGAAACGTGCAGATCTCCCGCCCGCGCCCGAAGGACGCGCCCGCCAGGCTGATGCTCAAAAACCGAGAGGGGCTTTCGTTCGTCGACATCGACGACATCCTGCTCGTGCAGCGCGAGGACCGGCAGACGGTGATCTACGCCGGGAACGAGCAGCGCTTCGTCACCAGCGAGGGGCTCAGCGAGCTCGCCGAGCGGCTTCCGGCGAATATGTTTTTCCGAACGCACAAATCCTATATCGTAAACGTGAATCAGATCGAGTCGATCACGCCCTACGGCCGCTGGACGTACATCGTAAAGCTCCGCGGCACGAAGCGCGACGCGCTGATCACCCACGAACGCTTCGACGAACTGCAAAAGCTGTTCGTCTGACAGGAGGAATTGATCCGATGGTATCCAGAAAGGCCGCGGAGCAAGCGCTGAACGCCGCGATGCGCACCGGCGGCGACTTCGCGGAGCTCTTTTTTGAGGACACGCGAAGGAACGCGCTGACCTGGAGCGACGGCAGCATCGAGGACGCGCTGACCGGCCGCATGTCCGGCGCGGGTATCCGCGTGTACAACGGTCTCTCGAGCGTCTACGTGCACACGAACGACCTCTCCCCCGCCGGGCTCAGCGCGGCGGCTTCGAAGGCCGCGGACGCGGTGCGGGACGCGTACAAGGCGTTCGACGCGCACTTGGTCGGCTCGATCCCGGCGAACGTCCACGCGATCCGCGAGCTTCCGATGGACGTCTCCGGCGAGCGGCGGGCGGCCGTGCTGAAATCCGCGAGCGCCGCGGCGAAGGTGTCTCAGCAGGTCAAACAGGTGCGCTCGACGCTGATCTCGTGGGAGACGGACGTGCTGATCGCGAACACCGAGGGGCTGTTCGTCCCCGACCGCCGCGTCTATACCCGGCTCAGCGTGACCGCGGTCGCCTCCGAAAACGGCGAGAACCAGGTGGGCTTCTTCGGCCCCGGCGCGCAGACGGGTTTCGAGCTGTTCGGCGCGCGCGTCGACCCCGAGGCGGTCGGGCGGGCCGCGGGCGAGCAGGCGGTCACGATGCTCAACGCCGAGCGCTGCCCGGCGGGCGTGATGCCGGTCGCGATCGACAGGGCGTTCGGCGGCGTGATCTTCCACGAGGCTTGCGGCCACTCGCTCGAGGCGAGCGCGGTCGCGTTCAACAACTCCGAGTTCGCCGGAAAGCTGGGCGAAATGATCGCCTCCCCGCTCGTCACCGCGATCGACGACGGAACCATCCCGAACGAGTGGGGCTCGACGAACATCGACGACGAGGGCACGCCCACGACGCGGCTCGTGCTGATCGAGAACGGCATCCTCAAGAACTACATGGTCGACCGGCTGAACGGCCGCAGGATGGGCATGCCCTCGACCGGCAGCGCCCGGCGGCAGGGCTACGCCCACGCGCCGACCTCCAGGATGCGCAACACCTTCATCGCCGCCGGGAGCGACGACGAGGCCGAGATCATCGCCTCGATGGGCGACGGCCTGTACGCGAAGGCCATGGGCGGCGGCTCGGTCAACCCGATCACCGGCGAATTCAACTTCGCGGTCGCCGAGGGCTACCTCGTGAGGGCGGGAAGGATCGACCGCCCGGTGCGCGGCGCGACGCTGATCGGGAAGGGCGCGGAGGTGCTCCTGAAGATCGACCGCGTCGGGCGCGACATGCGGATGGGCCAGGGCATGTGCGGCGCGTCGAGCGGCAGCGTGCCCGTGAGCGTCGGCCAGCCGATGATCCGCGTGACCGACATAATGGTGGGAGGGCGATGACGATGACGCGCGAGGAATTTATAAAGGCGCTGTTCGACCGCGCCGGGCGCGAGGGCTTCACCGCCTGCGAGGTCTACTATCAGAACGGGAGCAGCTTTTCCGTCAGCGTATTCAACGGCGAGATCCGCGACTACTCGTCCGCCGACGCCGCGGGGCTGAGCTTCCGCGCGCTGATCGGCGGCAAGATGGGCTACGCCTCGACCGAGGCGCTCGATTCGGACGCGGTCGACCTCCTGATCGACGGCGCGCGCGAGAACGCGAAATTGATCGAGAGCCCGGACGAGCAGTTCCTGTTCCCCGGAAGCTCCGCCTACGCGCATGTCGAGAACCACAACCCGGCGATCGACGAAATAAGCGCCGCGAAAAAGATCGAGCTCTGCAAGGAGTTCGAAAGGCGCACGCTCGCGGCCGACCCGCGCATCAGGCAGGTCGGCGTCTGCGGCGTGTTCAGCGAATCCGCCGAGGTCG
>JAAYZL010000321.1 GCA_012514855.1 Clostridiales bacterium | reverse complement strand
GGCCGATGTGCTTGAAAAGGCAAAGGGATGAGATCGCAAACCGCGGGAAGGCCGTTCCGGGAGACCGGAGCGGCCTTTTTGCGCTATACATGGACATACTGTTTTTTCTGTGGTAAAATTTTTAAAACCGGAAGGGGATGGAAACGGGATGAAATACGAGGTGGATATCGACCGCTTTTGGGCGGACGACGCGCTGGCCCATCGGGACAACTGCTTTTCACCCCTCGCGCCGCAGGCGGCGCTGGGCATCCGAATGAGCAACGAGTGCGTGTTTGCCGAGCTGGGCGAGCCCGGAAACGAGTGGCTGGATACGCCCGGGGAGCGGCGCATCGATCTCAACCGGCGCTACAACGACCTGGCCGAGAAGACAGTCGGCATCCGCCTGCTTCAGGAGGATCTGCCGCCTGAGGACTCGGTGTTTCCCGCCGTCCGGGGGATCCACGAGATCTTTGGCGGCGAGTATGTCGTCGCCGGGGAGAGCCGATGGCTCGAAGCGGTGGCCGGTACGCCCGCGGAGCTTGAAAAGGTGCTGGACCGAGCCGAACGGATCATCCGCGGCGATCTGCGCTCCTTCATGCTGCCCGAGGGCTGGGATGAGACCAAGCGCCGGATTTATGAGCAATACGGCAAAAAGCCCGGTCTGTTCCGGGGCATCCGCGGTCCGGTGACGCTGGCGATGTCGCTGTACGGTGTGGAAAACCTGATCTACCTGCTCTACGACCGGACCGAGCTTGCGCTCCGCTTCCGCGACCTGATCTCCGACGCGCTGATGGGTATGGCCGGGGTGATGGACGCCGAGGCGGGCTATACCCCCGAAAACCGGCCCTCCGGCTTCCATTTCAACGACGACAACTGCTGCATGCTCACCCCCGAGCTGTATGAGATTTTCGGTTATCCCATCCTGAAACGCGCTTTCGAAACCTACAGCCCCGCGCCCGACGATACCCGGTTCCAGCACTCCGATTCCGCGATGGGGCACCTGCTGCCGCTGCTTGGGCGGCTGGACCTGACCGGCTGCAATTTCGGGCCCACGGTTCAGGTGCGGGAAATCCGGAAGCATCTGCCCCACGCCCGCATTGACGGGCAGCTCGCGCCCTTCACCTTCATGCGCAACAATCCCGAGGAGATCATCGCCGAGGTGCGTCGCGACTGCGACCAGATCCGCGAGAGCGGCGCCCGGGGGCTGAATATCGCAACGGCCGGATCGATCAACGGCGGAAGCTCGCTTGAGAGCATGCGCGTGGTGATGCACGCGATCCAAACATACGGAAGGTACGAATAAGAGCGAAATGAAAAACCTTGTGATCTGGGACTTTAACGGCACGATCCTCGACGACCGGGAGGCCTGCCGGACCATCCTCAATACTATGCTGGGCCGGCGGGGCATCCCGGAGGTGAGTGAAGAGCGATATCTCGAAATCTTCCGGTTTCCGGTGAGCGAATATTACAAGCTTGCGGGGTTTGACTTTACGGCCGAGCCCTTCGAGGATCTGGCGGTGGAATTCATCGATCTGTACAACACCGCCGAACCCGGTCTGCCCGTCCGTCCCGGCTCGGTGGAGCTGCTGCGGAAAATACACGGCACCGGCCGCAGGCAGGTGCTGCTTTCGGCCACCGAGAGGGACATGCTGTTGCGCCAGGTACGGCGGCTTGGCATCGGCGCGTATTTCGACGAGATCCTTGGCAACGGCGATATCTACAGCCACAGCAAGCAGGAGATGGCCGAGGCGTGGTTTGCGCGCTCGGGCCTGCGGGCAAGCGACGCGGTGCTGATCGGCGACACGGCGCACGACTGGGAGGTGGCCCGGGCTCTGGGCTGCGACTGTATTCTGGTGGCCGGCGGACACTACGCAAGCCGCCGCCTGAAGGAAACCGGCG
>JAAYZL010000320.1 GCA_012514855.1 Clostridiales bacterium | reverse complement strand
TCGCCCGCGCCGACGCCCGACAATTCCGTCTACGCGCAGGTCAAGCTGTCGTCGTCGAGCTCGCGGCTGAACCTCCGCAAGACCGCCTCGACGAGCAGCGCCATCCTCGCGAAGCTCAACAACGGCAGCTACGTCAAGGTGCTGTCCTCGAATTCCACCTGGGCGCGCGTGCAGACGGCGTCCGGCATCACGGGCTACGCGCAGGTTCGCTACCTGAAGAAGGTCGCCCCGCCCGCGACGCCGACGCCCGCGCCGACGCCGACCCCGGTTCCGACGCCCACGCCGGTTCCGACAGTGACGCCCGTTCCGACCGCGACCCCGGTTCCGACCGCGACCCCGGTTCCGACCGCGGCCCCGACAGCCGGAACCGAGCTGTACGCGAAGGTCAAGCTCTCGTCGTCGAGCTCGCGGCTGAACCTCAGGAAGACCGCCTCGACGAGCGCGGCGATCCTCGCGAAGCTCTCGAACGGGAACCTCGTGAAGGTGCTCGCGTACAATTCCACCTGGGCGAAGGTTCAGACCTCGTCCGGGACCGTCGGCTACGTGCAGCTTCGCTACCTCGTCAAGGTCGCGGCCCCGTCGGCAGCGCCGACGGCAGTGCCGACGCCAAATGCCCCCGCGACGAACGCGCCGACCAGCGCGCCGACGAACGCGCCCACGAACGCCCCGACCGCCTCTCCCACCCCTTCGCCCGCGCCGACGCCCTCCCCGACCGACGGGATGACCGAGGTCGAGGGCGACGTGTTCGCGCGCGTGTACGTGAGCGGCTCGGGCGGCTCGCTGAACGTGCGCAAGGGGCCGTCGACCGGGACCGCCTCGGTGACGACGGTCAAGCACGGCTCCTACGTGAAGGTGCTCGCCTACGACGGCGAGTGGGCGGAGATTCTGACCTCCGGCGGCAACCGCGGCTACCTCAAGATCAAGTACCTGATGCTCGGCGAGGAGCCGGGGACGGCCGTGGCGTCGGTCTCGCTGCCCGACCCGACCGAGGCCCCGTCCGGCGGGGAGATCGTCTACGAGGTGTTCGCGGCCCGGACGACCGCGGAGACGCCGATGCGCAAGAAGCCGGACGCGGGCGCGGCGAAGCTCGGCACGCTGCCCGTCGGCGCGAAATTGACCGTCCACGCCTACAACGACGACTGGGCCTACGCGGCGTTCGGGCCGTACAAGGGCTTCGTGCTGAGAATACACCTGACGAAGGTGATCGAATGACGGCAAGACGCGCGCTCGCGCTGATCCTTTTGCTCATCCTCCCGGCGGCGGCGCTTGCGGAAGCGGTCGAACCTTCGGTCTCGCGGCTGACGGCGCTGGGTTTTCTTTCGGAGCGCTCGACGGACATGCGGATCGCCGTGCGGAACTTCCAGACGGCCAACGGCATGGAGCCGACCGGCGTGCCCGACGATGCGACCCTCGACGCGCTCGGCCGCGACGACGCGCAGTCGAAGGCCGGCTACCTCGAGTCGCTCGCGGCGAAAAACGCGGGCGGGGTGCTCAAGAGCGGCCAGTCGGGCGAGGCCGTCGTCAAATTGCAGGGCGCGCTCGCGGCGCTCGGCTACTACAAGGGCGGGTCGGACGGCATGTTCGGCGAGGGCACGAAGAGCGCGGTCATGGCCTTTCAGACGGCGAACGGGCTCAACCCGAGCGGCGAGGCGGATCAGGCGGTCAAGTTCAAGCTCTACGAGGGCACGCCCGTCGCATGGGCGGACTTCATCGCGGACAAGCTCTGCAAGAAGGGCGATTCCGGCCGCCCCGTGCGCTCGCTGCAGCGCAGGCTCCGCGCGCTCGGCTACTTCGACGGCGAGTGCGCCGCGTCGTTCGGCGAGCGCACCGAGCGCGCGGTTACGCTGTTCCAGCAGGAAAACGCGCTCCCCGAGACCGGGGTCGCGGACGACGCGACCTGCCGGCTCTTGTACTCCGGGCGCGCGAAGGCCGTGACGGACGACGGCGTGCTGCGCGAGGGCGACGCGGGCGAGGACGTGCGCGCGCTGCAGTTTCAGCTGAACAAGCTCGGCTACTTCTCCGAGGGCGTCAGCGGCCAGTTCCGCGAGAGCACGCTCGTCGCGCTGACGTTTTTCGAGATCGCGAGCGGCCGGAAGCCGACCGGGAGCGCCGACGCGCAGTTGCTCGCCGTCCTGAACCGTTCGGACGCCGTGCCGTTCGGCGACGCGAAGAAGGCTCTGGCCGCGTCCGCCGAGAAGGTGACCGAGGACGCGCTCGCGGCCGTCGCGGCCACCGCCTCCCAGATGCAGGGCAAGTGCTTCCCGACGGGCACGGACGAGCTCTTCCCCGGCTTCTCGTTCGTGCAGTACGCGTTTGCGAAGGCGGGCGTCGCGATCACCGACCCGGGGCAGATCGTCGGCAGCTCCGGCGGCAGGGTGTTCGACGCGAACGCGCTCTCGGCCGGCGACATCGTGGCGCTCGAGCGCCCGTTCGACGGCGGCGTGCGGATGCTGTTTTCGGTGTACATCGGCGGCGGGCGCGCCGCCTACGTAAACGCCGACACGGGGTACGTCGTGTCGGGCGATCTCAACCAGATGGAGTACGGCAACGCCTATGTTTGGAACTTCCGGTGACGCGATCCTGCTGCCCGGCGAGCGCGTGGACGACCTTCAGTGCGGCGGCTACCGGCTGATCCAGCGCCCGGACGCGTTCCGGTTCGGCACGGACTCGGTGCTGCTCGCGGACTTCGCGCGGCCAAAGCCCCGCAGCCGCGCGGTCGATCTCGGGGCGGGTACGGGCGCGATCGCGACCCTGATGGCGGCGCACCGGCCGGATCTGCTCGTCGACGCGGTCGAGATACAGCCGGAAATCGCGGACATGCTCCGGCGGAGCGTCCGGATGAACGGGCTCGAAAACCGCGTCCGCGTGTTCGGGATGGATTTGCGCGACGCCCCGGAAGCGCTCGGGTTCGGCGCATACCAGTTGGTCGTGTCGAATCCCCCCTACGGGCGAAGCGGCGGCGCGCTCGAGAGCGGGCTGGAAACGCAGCGCATCGCCCGGCACGAGGGCGGCCTGACCCCGGCGGACGTGGCCCTGAGCGCCGCGCGGCTTTTGCGGAACGGCGGGCGCTTCGCGGTGATCTTCCCCGCGCCGCGCGCGCTCGAGATGATGGGCGCGATGGAGCGCTCCGGAATCGCGCCGAAGCGCGTCCGGACGGTTCACGGCATGCCCGGCCGCGCGCCGAAGTTCGTGCTGATGGACGGCGTCCGGGGCGGCGGCCCGGGGCTTCACTGGCTCCCGCCGCTGGTGCTCCGAAACCCCGACGGCTCGTTCACGGACGAGTGGCGGAGAATCTATCGAGCCTAATACCAAGGAAGAATATGAATACCTCCAAAGGGCCGAGGGAAAAGCAACCGGCGATCCCGCCGCCGAATAAATCGGCGGTTGCCTAGTAGCCGGAGCGAGGCGTAGCAGCGCTACGTTGAACGGAGAGCGACAAAGTGAGGTTTGATTGCCGAAGGCAATCAAAGTCGCAACGCGACCGGTCCGTTCAAACCGAAGATTTGAACGGGCCGCCGTGCGCGAAAAGACCCGGCACGACGAGGAATTCATATTTTGGATTGGTATCAACTTTCACCGATCACAATCGCAAAGCGGTTGTGATTTAAAAATGCGTGTGGTATCATGGGATGCGTTGGAAAAAACTGCGGCGGGGGGATAGATATGAAGGAACTGCTTTCGATGTTCAAGGCGTTTTTCAAGATCGGCCTGTTCACCTTTGGCGGCGGCTATTCGATGCTCCCGATGCTCGAGCGCGAGGTCGTCAACCGGCACAGGTGGGCGACGATGGAGGAGCTGCTCGATTATTTCGCGATCGGCCAGTGCACGCCGGGCCTCATCGCGGTGAACACGGCGATCTTCATAGGCTATAAGCGGCGCGGCGCCGCGGGCGGCATCGCCTCGGCGCTCGGCGTCGTGATGCCGTCGCTGCTCGTCATCCTGGGAATCGCCGCGCTTCTCTCGAACTTCATGCACATAGAGCTGATCCAGTACGCGTTCGGCGGCATACGCATCGCGGTCGGCGCGCTGATCCTGGGCACGCTCATCAAGCTCGCGAAGTCGTCGGTCAGGCGGTGGTGGCACGCGCTCCTGTGCGCCGCGGCGTTTGCCGCGTCGGCGCTGTTTAAACTGAACACCATCATCGTCGTCGCCGCGACGATCGCGTGCGCGGTCGCGTGCCACTTCCTGCTCGGCGCGAAGGGGGAGAAGAAGGCGTGACGCTGATCCTTACGCTCTGCTGGGAATTCATGCTGACCGGCCTGTTCGCGATCGGCGGCGGCCTCGCGACGCTGCCGTTCCTCTCGCAGATGGGCGAGCGGTACATGTGGTTCACGCCGGAGACGCTCGTCAACATGATCGCCGTGTCCGAGTCGACGCCGGGGCCGATCGGCATCAACATGGCGACCTATGTCGGCTACACGGTCGCGGGCGTGCCGGGCTCGGTGCTCGCGACGTTCGCGCTGGTGCTGCCGTCGCTCGTGATCACGCTCTTGATCGCCCGCGCGCTCGCGCGCTACCGGCAGAGCCCGCTCGTCAACTCGACGTTCTCGGCGCTTCGTCCCGTGGTCATGGGGCTGATCGCCGCGGCGGCGTTCGGGGTCTTGCAGCTCGTGCTGTTCCCGGGCGGCGGCGGAGAGATCGCTTGGAAGAACATCGCGGTGCTCGAAGGCATCTTCTTTTTGACGCAGGTGGAGCCGACGAAGAAACTCCACCCGACGATCTTCATCGCGCTCGGCGCCGTGCTCGGCATGGTGTTGAAGCTCCGATAGCGGCGCTTGCCATACGGCGCCCGTTGGGGTATAATTGGAAGTACATATAAATGGGATAGGAGATAGCGACGTGGCCAAGTGGTTCGGCGGCTCCAGCGGCGTCAGGACGCGCAGGATCGTGATGATCCTTCTCGACCTCGCGCTCATCTACATAGCGATAGAGCTTGCGGTGTTTTTCCGCTACGACGGCGCGATCAGCGCGTTCATGCGGAACAAGCTCGATCAGCGCGTGCCCCTGATCATCGCGATCTACACGCTTTCGCTGATGATCGGCGGCAACTACCACATGATGTGGCGCTTCGCCGGCGCGCGGGAGCTGTTGAGGCTGCTGTTCCTGTGCGTCGCCTCCGCGGCGGTGACGCTGATTTTGAACCGGCTGTTCGCGTGGAAGATGCCGCGGTCGCTGTTCGGGCTGATCGGCATGTTTGAATTTCTGCTCGTCGGCGGCTCGCGCTTCGGCTGGAAGATCGCCCGGGAGGTCTTCGTCGCCCGGCGCAGCGACCTGGAGCACAACCGCATTTTGATCGTCGGCGCGGGCGAGGGCGGCGCGTACGCGGCGCGCGCGTGCCAGGAGGGGCGAAGGCTCTCCGGCGTTCCGGTCGCGTTCGTCGACGACAACCCGGACAAGCGCGGCATGCGCGTGTGCGGCATCCCGGTACTCGGCTCCGTCGAGGACATCCCCGGCATCGTCGAAAAGAAGGGCATTTCGGAGATCATCATCGCGATTCCGCGGATCAAGGGCGACCGGCTCAACGAGATCGTCGCGGTCTGCAAATCGACGAAGTGCCGCGTCAGGATACTCAACGACCCCGGCGGGCTCGGCGAGCGCCCGGTCGCGGGCCGGCAGGTGTTCCGCGAGGTCAACACGTCGGACTTCCTGTCCCGCGACGAGGTCGCGCTGGATATGGACAAAATACAGGACTATCTCGGCGGCAAGGTCGTGCTCGTGACCGGCGGCGGCGGCTCGATCGGCTCGGAAATCTGCCGGCAGATCATGCGGTTCTCGCCGAAGCTCTTGCTGATCTTCGACATCTACGAGAACTGCGCGTACGAGCTCGAGTGCGAGCTTCGGCAGCGCTACGGCGACGACTGCCCGACGCGGGTCTTGATCGGCTCGATCCGCGACCGCGGAAGGCTCGACGAGGTGTTCGAGACCTATAACCCGGCGATCGTGTTCCACGCGGCGGCGCACAAGCACGTGCCGCTGATGGAGATGAGCTGCGCCGAGGCCGTCAAGAACAACGTGTTCGGCACGCTGAACCTCTTGAGCTCCGCGGCTCAACACGGCGTCGAGCGGCTCGTACAGCTCTCGACCGACAAGGCCGTGAACCCGACCAACGTCATGGGCGCGACGAAGCGCATCACCGAGATACTGATCCAGAGCTTCGCGCGCAACACACCCATGCAGTGCATGGCCGTGCGCTTCGGGAACGTGCTCGGCTCGCACGGGAGCGTGCTCCCGCTGTTCGAGGCGCAGATCAGGAAGGGCGGCCCGCTGACGCTGACGCACCCGGACATCACGCGCTACTTCATGACGATCCCGGAGGCGGCGCAGCTCGTTTTGCAGGCGGGAGCGCTCGCCGAGAACGGCGCGATCTACGTGCTCGACATGGGCGAGCCCGTGCGCATCAAGGAGCTCGCCGAGAAGCTGATCCGATTCCACGGATATACGCCGGGCGTCGACATGCAGATCGACATCACCGGGCTCCGGCCGGGCGAAAAGCTCTACGAGGAGCTTCTGATGGACGTCGAGCGCGACGGCATGTCGCGCACCGCGCACGACAAGATATTCGTCGCGCCGCCGATCGTCGTCGACGACGGCGTGTTCTCCGCGCAGCTCGACGGGCTCAGGGAGGCGGCCGAGCGCGGGAGCTCGCCCGAGGTCGTCGAGCGGCTGCACGACATCGTGGAGACCTATGTCCCGGACGCCAAGCAGAAAGCCGCGAGCTGACGGACGCAAAAGGCCATCCCCCCCTTTTCCCGGGGGAGGCTGAGCGTGACGGCGAAGCCGCCGCGCTCCCCGGCGGCGTACATGCCGTCAACAAAAAATTCAAAATTCCAAACGGAACCCCATTTTTCGAATATCATCCACAGAATTGGTTTACTTGCCCGGTCGATTCTGGTATACTTGAACCGGATGGTAGCCGAGGGAGGGATCGCGAATGCCGAAGGTGAGCGTCATCGTGCCGGTATACAACGTGGAGGCGTACCTCGACAGGTGCCTTCGCTCGCTCGCCGCGCAGACGCTCGAGGACATCGAGTTTCTGTTCGTCGACGACGGCTCCACCGACGAAAGCGGGGCCATGCTCGACCGGTTCGCCGCCGGGCACGCAAGCGCGCGCGTCGTCCACAAGCCAAACGGCGGCGTGTCGAGCGCCCGGAACGCGGGGCTCGACCTGGCGACGGGCGACTACATCGGCTTTGTCGACAGCGACGACTTCGTCGAGGAGCACGCGTTCGCGCGCGCTGTGCGGGCCGCCGAGGGCAGCGGCGCGGACATCGTGTGCTTCGGCTACGCGAGCGTCTGGGGCGACGAGGCCGTGATGAAGGTCGTCGACTGCCGCGAGGAGCTGTTCGACGGCGGGGACGCGGCGTTTTCCGTGCAGTTCACGCGCGGCTACAAGCGCTTCTGCTGGGACAAGCTGTTCCGGCGGGCGCTGTTTGACGGCGTGCGCTTCCCGGTCGAGCGCGCGATCTACGAGGATGTGTTCGTGCTGCCGCTCTTGTTCGTCAAGGCGAGGCGGGTGCTCCGCATCCCGGACGTGCTCTACTACTACCGCGCGCGGCCGATGAGCCTGAGCCACATACGCGACGACAAGCTCAACCAGTGGCTCGAGACCGCGGAGTTCCTGATGGACGTCACGCAAAAGAACTATCCGGAGTTCGTGAACGACGCGCAGGGCTATTACAACATCATACAGCTCCGCTCGTTCGACACGATGCTCGAGTGCGACCGCTTCCGCAAACACCCCTGCTGGAAATACCAGCACCGGCTGTTGCGAAAGCGTCTGTTTTCAATCCTCCGGCTCAAGTCGCCGCTCGTGCGCAGGGGCCGGAAGTTCTACGCCGTGGCGGTGCTCGTCGCGCCGGACGCCGTGGCCATGTACGTGCACTGGAAACTTCGCAGAAACAGGAGACTCCTGAGCTATGGCGGCAAGGGTTAGCGTCATCGTGCCGGTCTACCGGGTCGAGGAGTTTCTGCCCCGGTGCCTGAAGTCGCTCGAGGACCAGGCGATGTTTGAGGATTTGGAGATCCTGCTGATCGACGACGGCTCGCCCGACCGCTCGGGCGAAATCTGCGACGAATTCGCGCGAAAGCACGCGAACGCGCGCGCGATCCACCGGGAAAACGGCGGCGTGGCCAGCGCGCGGAACGCAGGGCTCGCGGCCGCGGCCGGCGACTACATAGCGTTTTTAGACAGCGACGATTTCGCCCGCGCCGACGCCTATTCGACCGCATACGCGGCGGCTGTCGAAAGCGGGGCGGACATCGTCGTGTTCCGATATGTGTCCGTCGGGGACGACACGGAGGTTCGAAAGCCGCCCATGCCCGGCGAGCCGCGCAGGATCGAGGGCGGCGAGGCGATCCTCCGGTCGCTGATCAACCACAGAAACGGCGTGTTCGAGGCCGTCTGGGACAAGCTGTTCCGCCGCGAACTGCTCGAAGGGCTGTCCTTCCCGCCGAACCTCTCGTGCGGGGAGGACGCCGTGCTGCTCGCCAAAGCGTGCGCCAAAGCGGGGAGCGCGCTCGTCATCAACGACTTCCTGTACTTCTACCGCGAGCGGCCCGGAAGCGCCATGCGAACGGTGACCGGCACGATCCCCGACGAGCGCGTGCGAGCGCACGAGGAGATCGCCCGC
>JAAYZL010000319.1 GCA_012514855.1 Clostridiales bacterium | reverse complement strand
TCGCCCGTTCCCCGGCAAATCAAGTTGATTTCCGGGGAATTCGCGTGTATAATGGTAAACGATACATACGACGCATAGCACAAGGAGTTGAATGACCATGTCCGATCGCCGGCCCCCTGCGCGACCGAACCCCTCCGCCCAAAGGCGCCCCCAGCCCTCCTCGGGCCGTTCCGCCGCGGGCGCTCCGCGACATCCGGCTCCGAAGCGCCGCGCGAGGCGCGCGAACGGGCGCTTCTTTGTGATCCTCGCGGTTCTGGTGCTGATCGCCGCGGCGGTTCTGATCCTCTGGCCGAGGGGCGCGAGCGAGAAGGACCCGGTGCAGCAGACTCCGACCGGCACGGAGCAGCCGTTCGCCGAGCTGGACGAACCCTCCGGCGAACACGACGCCGTCCCCGTCGGCCAGGGCGCGCTCGCGCAGCACCTCGGCTCGGAGGATTCCGAAATCGCCGGCCTCACGAAGGAGCAGATGGTCTCAGTCGACGACCTCGCGATCAACCCGGACCTCCCCAAGGAATGGAAAAACGTGCTCTTGCTCGGCACCGACCAGCGCAACCTGAACGAGAGCTCGCGCTCGGACACGATGATCATCTGCTCGATCAACACGGCGACGGGCAAGGTCAAGCTCACGTCTTTGATGCGCGACATCGCCGTCGAATTCGACAGCCTCGGCAAGAACAACAACACCTATCGGCTCAACGCGGCGAACTTCTTCGGCGGGCCGAAGCTGACGATAAAGACGATCAACGAGCTGCTCGACATGAACATCGACAGCTACGTCATGGTCAACTTCTACGGCTTCACGCAGATGGCGGAGGCGCTCGGCGGCATCGAGATGACCATCACCGAGGACGAGATGAAGCAGATCAACAAAAACGCGAAGCATCAGGCGGGCATGGCCTATTATCGCGGCATCGACGAGACGAATCTGCTGCACACGAACGTGCTGCTCGAGGAATGGGGCGACGTCCATTTGAACGGCCGGCAGGTGCTCGCCTACGCGCGCATCCGAAAGATCGACAGCGACTTTGGGCGCGCCGAGCGCCAGCGGAAGGTCCTGAGCGCGATGCTGGAGAAGATGCGCGGCAAGAACATACTCGAGCTCGCGACGCTGGCCGCCAATCTGCAAAAGCACTTCGAGACGAACATGTCGCTCGACGAGATCGTCACCATCGCGAACATCGTGCTCAACAGCGACCTCTCCAGCGTCGAGCAGATGCGCATCCCGCAGGACCGCACCTACGTGCAGGAGAAGCGCAACGGCCAGTCGATGTTCTACGACGTCGACTGGGCGACGAACAGCTACCAGCTCCACAACTTCATCTATTACAAATAGAGGCGCCTCGCAACCCCCGGCTTTCGCCGGGGGTTTTTGTTTGCGAACGTTCGGATTTTTGGCGAACATTTAATGGGAATTTCGGTATATACTTCGTTGACATCGGGAAATATAACGTGTAATATGGTTTTATTGTCGAAGAATGTTCGGAATTGGGGGATTTCTTTGCGAAGAGTTGCGATCGTCATGGGAAGCGACAGCGACCTCAGCGTCATGCGGACAGCGGCGGACACCTTGAAATCGCTCGGCGTTCCGTTCTCGGTCCGGGTGATCTCCGCGCACCGGACGCCGGACGCGGCGCGGGATTTCGCGCGCGCGGCGCGGGACGAGGGCTACGGCGCGATCATCGCGGCGGCGGGCAAGGCGGCGCACCTCGCGGGCGCGATCGCCGCGAACACGACGCTGCCGGTCATCGGCGTGCCGGTCAAGTCCTCGACGCTCAACGGCCTCGAGGCGCTGCTCTCGACGGTCGAGATGCCGCCGGGCATGCCGGTCGCGACGGTCGCGATCGACGGCGCCAAGAACGCGGCGCTGTTGGCCGCCCAGATGCTCGCGATCGAGGACGCACAGCTCGCGGGGAGGCTTTCGGAAAACCGGGCGGAGATGGCCAGGGCGGTCGCGAAAAAGGACGAGGAAATCCGGCTGCAGTTTGAATAGGAGGGTCGGCATGGAAAAGAAAAACCTGCTCTACGAGGGAAAAGCGAAAAAGGTCTATGAAACCGCGGACGAAAACCTCCTGATCGTCGACTACAAGGACGACGCCACCGCCTTCAACGGGCTCAAAAAGGGCACGATATTGGGCAAGGGCGCGATCAACAACCGCGTGACGAACCACCTGATGAAGCTGCTCGAAGAGAACGGCGTGCCGACGCACCTCGTCGGGCAGCTCTCCGACCGCGAGACCGCCGTGAAGCGCGTGAAGATCGTGCCGCTCGAGGTGATCGTGCGCAACATCGCGGCGGGCTCGCTCGCGAAGCGCCTCGGCATCCCCGAGGGCGTGAGGATGAGCCGCGCGGTGCTCGAGTTCTGCTACAAGGACGACGCGCTCGGGGACCCGATGGTCAACGACGACCACATCCTCGCGATGCAATTTGCGACCGAGGAGGAGCTGCAAATTATCCGCGGCTATTCCCGCAGAATCAACGAGGTGCTGAGCGCGTATCTCAAGGACCTGAACATCGAGCTGATCGACTTCAAGCTCGAGTTCGGAAAGCTCCCGGACGGCACGATCGTGCTCGCGGACGAAATTTCG
>JAAYZL010000318.1 GCA_012514855.1 Clostridiales bacterium | reverse complement strand
GCGCGCGCGCAGGTGATCCTTGCGGATGTTCCGGATGTCGACGCCGCCGATTTTGATCGCGCCGGACGTCGGCTCGTAGTGCCTCTGCAGAAGCAGCATCAACGTCGACTTTCCGGAGCCGGTCGCGCCGAGTATCGCGACGGTCTCGCCGGCCCTCGCGCCGAACGTCACGCCCCGCAGGACCTCCGCGCCCTCGCGGTAGCCGAACCGGACGTCCTCGAACGAGATGTCCCGGTCGATCGGCGCGGCGGTTGCCCCCTCCGTCTCGCGCTCCGGCTCCGCGCAAAGGATCTCGTCCAGGCGCTCGAGCGACACGAGGCTCTTCCCGAGGTCGGAAAGTATCCTTCCGAGCTGGCGGATCGGCCAGATCAGCATCGACACGTAGCCCGCGAACACCGTGACGCCGCCCGCGGACAGATTCCCTCCGCCGCGCACCGCCAGGATCACCGCGGCCAGCAGCGCGATGCCGATCTGCGCGGTGCCTATGCCGTCGCTGACCGACCAGAACGCGTTCATCACGTGGTAGAGCTTCAGCGATTTTTTGTAGAGGTCGTCGAGCGAGGCGTTGAATTTCTCCTCCTCGAAGCGCTGCCGTCCGAACGCGCGCACGACGCGCACGCCCGTCAGGCTCTCCTGCAAGACCGCGCTCATCTTCCCCTCGGCGGCGTCGGAGATCGCGAAATAGCGCTTGATCCAGCGGAAGAACCACACGGCGAACAGGAACATCGGCACGAACAGAACGACCGACCAGAGCGTCGCCAGCGCGTCGATGCGCAACAGGATCGGCACGCCGATCGCGAGCATCACGGCCGCGCGGAACGCCTCGACGCCCTGCGTCGCGAGAAAGCGGCGGATCGTCTCGACGTCGGAGATGCAGCGCTGGATCAGATCGCCGGTCTGCGCGTTGACGTGGTAGTCGTAGGGGAGCGACTGGATGTGCGCATACAAACGATTGCGCAGCTTTTCCGCGAACGACTCGCTCGCCTCCGCCGCCCAGCGCCCGCGGAAATACTGCGCCACGCCGCTCAAGAGGTACAGGAACAGCAGAAGGAGCGCGAGCATCCACAAATGCTCGACCAAGAAGCGAACGCCGCCGCGGTCTTCAAAGAATGCCGCGAGCGCGCGGGGGAGGTTGATCTTCGCGCCCCAATTCCCGGATACGGAGGCGGTCAGCGCGTCGATCGCCCCCGCGAGCACGAGCGGCGTCGCAAAGCCCGCCGCCGACGAAATTGCGACCGCGAGGATCGCGAGTATGTATTTCAGAAAGTTTCCGCGCATCAAGTGCGCGCACAGCCGGGCTTTTCGCAAATTCATGGTTCCTCCGTGACGAAGCCACTCTCCCGATTATATTTGCGCGACATTGTAAAGTCAAGCGCGATGTGGTATAATTCTCTGGATGAATATGGACGGGGGTGTGCCGTATGAAGGCGATCATACTCGCCGCGGGCTATGCCGTCAGGCTGTATCCGCTGACAAAGGACAGGCCAAAGGCGCTTCTGCCGATCGGCGGGCGCGCGATGCTGGACTTCCTGATGGACGAAATCGCGTCGGTTCCGGAGATCGACGAGGCATTTATCGTGTCGAACAGCCGCTTCGCCGGGCGGTTTGCGCGCTGGGCGGACGGGGCGCGCACTCGGTATCCGGATCTGAAAATCGAAGTGCTCGACGACGGCACCGACACGAACGAAAACCGGCTCGGCGCGGTGGGGGACATCCGCTTCGCGCTGGACCGCAGGGGCATCGACGACGACGTGCTCGTCGCCGCGTCGGACAACTTCTTCACGTTCCCGCTGAACGACTTCGTCGCCGAGTTCCGCCGCCACGGGCGCGACACGCTGCTCGGGAGCCACCTCGGTTGGTCGGACGAGCTGAAGCGCTTCGGCATCGCGACGCTCGACGAGGACGGTCGCGTGCTGTCGCTGACCGAAAAGCCCAAAAACCCGCCGAGCGACATCGCGATCTTCGCGCTGTATCTGTACCGCCGGGACACCTTGCCGCTGATCCGCCAATACCTCGACGAGGGCAACCCGCCCGACGCGCCCGGCCACTTTCCGGAGTGGCTGCACGCCCGGCGGGACGTGCGCGCGTACCTGTTCCGCGGCGAGTGCATAGACATCGGCACGCCCGCCGCCTACGAGGAGATTCGGCGCCGGTTCGGGTGACTTCCACCCGGCCCGAAGGCGTCCGGAAAATTTCCTTTTCCTGTATAATGCTCGCTTTTTCGCCGATACTGGTGATGAGGGGAGTGTTGTACATGAAGCGGATACGCAAATGGGCGGCGGACGGCCTCCGCGCCGCGTGGCCGGTCGTGCGGCGGCTGTGGGACCGGTTCGGCTACGTCGCGTCGCTGGGCCTGCTGCTGCTCCTGATCGGCGCGGCGGCCTACGCCTACAGAAGCCGCCCGGCGCGCCGCGCGTTGCCCGTTCCTACGGCGACGCCGGAGCCCGCGGTGCTCTCGAGCGTCGTCGTCGAGCCGGAGGAGGAAGACGAAACGATCGCGTGGTCCGCTCCGCTGCTCGGCGAGGTGATCGGCGAGTACCTGCCGGACGAACTCACCTGGTCGGAGACGCTCGAGCAGTGGCAGACGCACGCGGGCGTCGACATCCGCTCGCCGCTGGGAACCGCGGTCGCGGCGGCGGCCGACGGGACGGTCAAAGAGGCGTATCGGGACGCGCTGCTCGGGAACGTCGTCGTGCTTCAGCACGCGGGCGGCTACGAGACGGTCTACGCGAGCCTCCAGTCCCCGAAGCTCGCCGAGCCGGGGGCGAGCGTCAAACAAGGGGACATCATCGGCGCGGTGGGGAACAGCGCCGACCTCGAGCAAATGCTCGGCGCGCACCTCCACTTCGAGATGCTGCTCAACGGCGAGCGCGTTTTTCCGGAAATCGACTGGGGCGCCGAACAGACGGACGCGGCCTCGCAATGAGCGAAGGCCGCGTCTATTTGTTTTTGGAAATCTATCCCAGGTATTCCGAGCGCAGCGCCGCGTAGAGCGCGACGTCGACATACCGGCCCTTGTTGAACAGCCGCTGCCTAAGCGTCCCCTCGTAGCCCATGCCGACCTTGCGCATGACCGCGCCGGACGCGGGGTTCGAAACCTCGTGCTGCGCCTCGATCCGGTTCAGCTTCAGCTCGCGAAAGCCGAACGACAGCACGAGCGCGAGCGCCTCGGTCATCACGCCGCGGTTCCAGTAGTCGCGCGAGAGCGAGTACCCGATCTCCGCCGCCGCGTTCTCCGGCTGTATCCACATAAAGCCGATCGTGCCGACGAGCTTTGCGTTCTCCTTCATGACGATGCCCCAGCTCGACGGCTCGCCCTGCCGATAGCGCCTGAGCATGTAGCGGATATAGGCGCGGCTGTCGGACAAGGACGTGTGCGCCGTCCAGAGCACGTGCAGGGCGACCTCGGGGTCCGAGCAGTACTCGTAGATGTCCTGCGCGTCGCGCATTTGCAGCCGGCGCAAAAGAAGCCGCGCGCTCTCGAGCGTCGGCAGGTCCTCGAGCGGCACTAGATACGGCATGCTTCGCTCCTGATTCTCTCGCGGGCCAGCAACACCGCGCAGACGGTCTTCGCGTCGCCGATCTCGCCGGACAGGGCCGCCCGGCACGCGTCCTCGAGCGGCATTTTGACGAGGTTCAGGAATTCGTCCTCGTCCGGCCTTGCGTCGCCGGAGGCGAGATCCTGCGCGAGATAGAGCGAAATCCTCTCGTCGCAGAAGCCGGGCGTCGTCACGATGTCGGAGAGGTGCGTCCACCGGGCGGCTTCAAACCCCGTCTCTTCTTCGAGCTCCCGCTTTGCGGCGAGGAGCCTGTCCTCGTCGGGGCCGTCGAGCTTGCCCGCGGGGATCTCGAGCAGCACTTTTCCGACCGGCGCGCGGAACTGGCGGACGAGGTAGACGTTTCCCGCATCGTCGACGGGCACGACGGCGCTCGCGCCCACGTGCACCGCGATTTCGCGCCGGGCGAGCCGGCCGTTCGGGAGCTTGGCGGTCGCGTGGTCGACGCTGACGATCAGCCCGTCGAACACGCGCTTTCGCTCGAGAATGGTTTCGAGAAGTCCTGCGTCGGGAGGGTTCGGCATGGCGTTCATCTCCGAATTTTGCTCAACTGTCCTCAATTATTCGCGCCTGCGCGGGGAATTCCTGCCGTTTGGCACTAGCCATCCCCGAGAAAATGTTGTATAATGCAGGCAAGACGGTTGTAAATTGTAGAAGAGGCCACGCAGCGGAGGAAAACCCTCCGCCAAAGAGCATAGAGAAGGAGTGTGGTTCCCCATGATACGGATCATCACCGGAGACAAGGGCAGCGGAAAGACGAAGCGGCTGATCGACATGACCAATGACGCACTCAAGGTTGAGCATGGCATTATTGTGTTCATCGACGACG
>JAAYZL010000317.1 GCA_012514855.1 Clostridiales bacterium | reverse complement strand
CCCTGAAACAAAGGATGCGGTCCTGGGTTCCTGCAAATTGAAAGGGGCGTATATAAGGTGTTTGCCGATTCCAATATTGCCGTCTTCGCGGGCAGCGGCGGTCATGCGTTCGCGGAGCGAATGTGCCGATATATGGGGCGCAGGGTGGGCGCCTCGCAGGTGGTTCGTTTCTCGGACGGAAACACGTTCGTCCGGGTCAACGAATCGGTCCGTGACCGCAACGTCTACTTCGTCCAGCCCATCGGCGTCAACCCCAACGACGAGTTCGTCGAGATCCTGTTTTTCGTCGACGCGCTCAAGCGCTCGAACGCGCTGTCCGTCACGCTGGTGATGCCCTACTTCGCCTATGCGAAGGGCGACAAAAAGGATGAGCCCCGCGTGTCGATCCGCGCGCGCGTCTGCGCCGAGTGCATGGAGCTCGCCGGGGCGGACCGGTTCGTGACGATGGACCTGCACGCGCAGCAGGTGCAGGGGTTCTTCAAAAGGCCGATGGACCACCTGTACGCGATGCCGATGCTCTCGGAGATCGTCCATCGGATGGACGTGCCGAACGCGGTCGTCGTCTCCCCCGATGCGGGATACGCCAAGCAGGCGCGCAAATACGCGTCCGCGCTGGGTCTGCCGATCGCCATCGGCGACAAGGAGCGCTTCGACCACTCCGAAAACGCGCAGGTGCTCGAGATCATCGGAAACGTCGAGGGCAAGGACGCGCTGATCGTCGACGACTTCACGATCTCCGGCGGCACGCTCGTCAACATCGCGGACGCCTTGAAAAAGCGCGGCGCGTGTCGCATCTTCGCGCTTCTCTCGCACAACATCATCTCCGCGCGCGGCGTGACGCGCATCGACTTAAGCCCCATCGAGACCGTGTTTTCGACCGACACCGTCGACAACCCGAACATCATAGGCCACCCGAAGTTCAAGACGATCTCGGTCGCGCCGATGTTCGCCGAGACGATCATGCGGTTTTACAACTACGAGTCCATCAACTCGATGTTCTCGCAGCTTCCCGAGAACATCGTGCGCGCCGGCTTCGAGCTGGCCGATCTCACGCTTTGAGCGCGGAGGACAGTATGAACCACTTTCAGAACGCGAAGCGCGTCGTCTTCAAGGTCGGCACCTCGACGCTCACGCACGACACCGGCAAGCTGAACCTGCGCCGCATGCGCGATCTGGCGCGCGTACTCTCCGACCTCAAAAACGCCGGGCGCGAGGTCGTCCTCGTGTCCTCCGGAGCGATCGCGGTCGGCGTTCACAAGCTGAACCTGGAAAAGCGCCCGCACGACATCGGCGGCCGGCAGGCGTGCGCCGCGGTCGGGCAGTGCGAGCTGATGTACATCTACGACAAGCTGTTCAGCGAGTACGGCCACGTGACCGCGCAGGTGCTGCTCACGCGCGACTGCGTCGACGACCGCATCCGCCACATGAACATCCAGAACGCGTTCGAGCGGCTGATGGGCATGGGCGCGCTGCCGATCGTCAACGAAAACGACACGGTCGCGGTCGAGGAGATCGTGTTCGGAGACAACGACACGCTCTCGGCGATCGTCGCGAAGGTCGTAAACGCCGACGCGCTGATCATATTGACCGACATCGACGGGCTGCACGAGCAGAACCCGCGCACGAACCCGGACGCGAAGCTGATCCACGTCGTCGAAAAGGTCACGCAGCACACGCGCGACATCGCCGGCGGCACCGGCTCGAGCCGCGGCACCGGGGGCATGATCACGAAGATCGAGGCCGCGGACATCGCGACGAACGCCGGCATCGTGACGGCGATCATCGACGGCTCCGACCCCGACGACATCTACCGGCTGTTCGACGGCGAGCCCGTCGGCACGGTGTTCCTCGCCCAAGGGGGGAATTGAGATGACGGACCTGAACCGGATCGGCGAAGCGGCCCGAAGCGCCGCGTTCGCGCTTTCGACCGCCTCGACCGCGGAGAAAAACCGCGCGCTCGCGGCGATCGCGGACGCGCTGGTTGAGAATTGTCCGGCGATTCTCCAGGCGAACGCCCTTGACGTCGAGGCGGGCCGCCAGGCGGGGCTCACGGCCTCGCTGATCGACCGGCTGTCCCTGACCGAGGCGCGCGTCGGGGCGATGGCCGAGGGCGTGCGCGACGTGATGCGGCTCCCCGACCCCGTCGGGCGCGTGCTTTCCGGCTCTACGCTCGACTGCGGGCTCGAGAT
>JAAYZL010000007.1 GCA_012514855.1 Clostridiales bacterium | reverse complement strand
CTGCGTCAGGTGTTTGAATTCCATGTTGTAGCTCCTCTCAGGATTTACTCAAGGTTTGCGTGCAGCTTGATGCCCTTGTCAAGCCTGTTGCCGAGGTCGCGGTTGAGCTGCGCGATGATCGCGTCGAGCAAAATCAGCAGGCTCTCCTCGTACTTGCCTCCGCCGGGCTGGATGGACGTGCCGATGCCGCCGAGCGCCGCCGTCGCGCCGGGGATGATGACCGTGTAGTCGGAATTCCTCTGGCAGAGGGACTCCCTGACGATCGTCAGGAGCACAACCTTCGCGCCGAAGCCTCGGGCGCGCTCGGCGATGCTCGCGATGCCGACGTTGTATCCCGCGGATGCGGCGATGATGAGTAGGTCGCCCTCGCCGATCGCCGGCGTCGTCGTGTCGCCGACGAAGTGCACCGTGCGCCCTAGGTGCATCAGCCGCATGATGAAGCAGCGTAGGATCGCCCCGCAGCGCCCGGGCGCCCACGCGAACACCCGCGGCGCGTCCTTTACGTCCCGGTAGAGGCGCTCCGCCTCAAAGGGGTCGATCTCCGACACACACTCCATCGTCTCCCGGGCGATGGCCGTCGCGTACTCGACGATGTTCTTGTATTCCATGCGCACCTCCGTTTTTTCGAAAAATTCCGCATTGACCCAGCGGCGCTTGCGCGGCGCCGATTTGAGGGGGTATTCTGATCCTTGGGGAATTAGCTCTGTCGCTTCTGGGTGAGTATCGCGGTCAGCAGCACGAGGCCCGTGATGAGGTTTTGCCAGTACATGGACAGTCCGCCCATCGAGAGGATGTTGCTGATCAATCCGTAGGTCAGGACGCCCACGATGACGCCGCGCACATCGCCGGAGCCGCCGCGCATCCGCGTGCCGCCGATGACGACGGTGGACATCAGCGTAAACCCCCACTGGCCGCAGCTCGCCGGGTCGCCGATGCTCGTCCGGGCGACCAGGAAGATGCCGGCGACGCAGGCGAGGCAGCTGCAGATCAGGTGCACGATCATCTTCGTCCGGGCGACGTTTATGCCCATCATCGCGGCGCTCTCCGGGTCGCCGCCGACCGCGTAGACCGCGCGGCCGGTGCTGGTGCGCGTCGCAAATATCCAGAAGCCGAACACCATCGCGAGGAAGATCAGAAACGGGGTCGGCACCCAGAGAATGCTGCTTCTGCTGATCCAGTAAAAGCGCTCGAGCGCGGGGGTGGTCTTCATCGTGATCGTCCAGTTTCCGTTCATCATGAGGCCGCAGGCGTAGAACACCCAGCCGGTCGACAGCGTCGCGATCATCGCGCCGACGTTCAGCTTCGCGATGATGAAGCCGTTGAGCAGGCCGATCGCGGGGCCGACCATGAGGCTTATCACAAGCGACAGCACGACGCCCAGATTCAGCATCGAAAAGCAGTAGGCAAACACCATGCCGGTGAGCATCGCGGTGTAGCCCGCGGACACGTCGCGGCCGCCGCTCAGGATGCAGAGGTTGACGCCGATCGCCGCCATGCCGTACCAGCTGATCTGGCGCAGCACGTTCGTGATGTTGCTCCAGGAGAAGAAGTTTCCGCCGTAGAGGATGGTCGACACGAGGACCATCAGGAGCAGCACGAAGATGGTGCCCTTTTCGGAGATGAGTTTTCGAAGCTTCGCGTTCGCGATGGCTTTCTGATCGTTCATGCTTGTCACCACCCCCTACGATTTTTCCGACGACTGCAGCGCGATCGCAAATACGATGACGGCAGCCTTGAAGACGTTGGCCAT
>JAAYZL010000316.1 GCA_012514855.1 Clostridiales bacterium | reverse complement strand
TCGACGGCGAACGCGCTCGGAATCGCGCTCGCGATCGCGCTGCCGGCCGCGCTGTTCGCCGCGGGCGTCGCGTATTTCCTCAGAAGGAGAAGGCTCTGATGTCCCGGCAGGCGAGGCGGGCGCTCGCGCTCGTGATCGCGGTCGCCGCGCTGGCCGCTTTGGCGGTGCTGCTCGCGCCGCCGAGGGAGGAAATCGCGCCGTCCCCGACCGCCGCGCCCGAGAAGGCGTTCGGGGCGGGAACCGTTCGCTCGGTCGCGATCGAAAACGCGCTCGATTCCTACGAGGTCTCCGAGGGCTCCGTGACCGGCGTCCCGGCGGATATTTTGGACGCGGAACGCATGGGGGAATTGCTCAAGCAATTCGACGGATTGAAGCCCGCGAAAACCGTCGATGCGCCCGCGAAGGATCTGTCGATCTACGGGCTCGAACCCGCGGCGGCGACGGTCGCGGTGACGTATGAAGGCGGCGAAGCGCTGAAATTCCTGATCGGCGACCGCGAGCGCGTCAGCGGCAACTACTACTTCCGTCTCGACGGGGAAAGCGCCGTGTACCTGATGCACTCCGGACAGGCCGAGCGCCTGCTCGGGAGTCGCGAGGACTGGATCATGAGCCTCGTCACGCCCTACTGCCGGGCCGCGAGCGCGCTCGGGGCGGTCACGGACATCGAGTTTAAGCGGCCGGACGGGGAGATCGCAATCCGCTCCTGCGCGAACCCGACGGAGGACATGAAGCGCGAGATGCTGTCCTTCGGCGCGGTCACGCACGTCCTCGAGGGGCCGGTGCTGCACGAGCTCGACCGGACGTATGCGCTCTCCGTGTTCGAATCGCTGTTCGGCATGCAGGCGACCGAGATCGTCGCCTACGGGCTGGACGACGGCGGCATGGCGGCCTACGGGCTCGACCGGCCGGACATGGTCGTCTCGTTCGGCATGAAGAACGGCGACCTGCCGGACACGCCCATCGAGCAATGGGAACTCCGCGCGGTCGACGGGGGAAGCGGCACCGCGCTCGTCTCGACCGGCAGCGGCGCCGTCTACCGCGTCTCGCGGCCCGCGTTCCTAGACGCCCGGTACGAGAAGCTCGCGTCGCGCTGGTTCTTCTCGCCGCTTCTCGCCGATCTGAAGGCGCTTGTGATCGAGGCGGACGGAAGGACATACGCCTACGGGCTCTCGGGCACGGCGTCGGCGCTCGCCGTCTCGAAGGACGGCCGCGCGCTCGACCCCGCCCGGTTCCGGGAGTTCTACAGCCTCATCGTCAGCGCGGCGTCCGACGGCGAGTACCTCGGCCTCTCGGCCCCCGCGGGCGAGCCGGTGCTGGCCGTCCGGTACAGCTACTTGGACCCCGCGAAGCCCGACGACGTCCTCGCGCTCTACCCGACCGGCGGGCGCACGCTGCTCGCGTCGAAGAACGGCGCGGCGGAATTCGCGGTCCGCGAAAAATACGCGTCCGCCGTCCGCGCCGCGATGGCGGCGCTCGACCGGGGCGAACCGATCGCTCAGACGTGGTAGTGTCCCGCGTCCTGATGATAATAACTTGGAGGTCAGCAAGATGAAAGTCGGACTTTATTCCATTTCCTATTCGGGAACCTGGTACAGGGACAAGCCCGCCCTGACCGTCGAGGAGGTCATCGACCGCGCGAAGCTGTACGGCTACGACGGCGTCGAGATCGACCTGAAGCGCCCGCACGGATCGCCCATCGACCTGGACGATAAGCGCTGCAAGGAGATCCGCGCCTACGCCGAAGAACGGGGGATCGAGCTCTGCGGCGTCGCGGCGAACAACAACTTCGCCTCCCCGGTTCCGGAGCACATCGAAAACGAGCTCCTGATGGTCAGGGAGCAGATTCGCGTCGCGAGGCAGCTCGGCGCGCCGGTGCTCAGGCTGTTCGCCGCGTGGCGCGGCATCACGCTCCGCAACGGCATCGCTACCTACGAGGTCACGCGCCGCATGGATCACTTCTACGACAGCCTCGACTACGAGATCCGGCTCAGGATCGTAAATTGCCTGAGGGAGTGCGCAAAGTGGGCCGCGGACGCGGGCGTGATGCTGGCGCTGCAGAACCACGAGCCGGTCATCCGCAGCTACACAGACATGCTCGACTTCGTGCGCTGGGTCGATTCCCCGAACCTCAAGTGCTGCCTCGACGCGCCGAACTGCGGCCTGACCGAGAGGACGCAGAGCGACGCCTATATCGAAAAGGCCGTGTTCGACGTGGGAAATCTGCAGATGATCTCCCACGCGAACGGCGAGCTCCGCGAGGAGAACGGCGAGGTCCAAATGTTCCCCTACGAGGCGCACAACCCCATCTACCCGAACTACCGCGCGTTCATCCGCTCGCTCAAGAGGGTCGGGTACGAGGGCTACATCAACTTCGAGTTCTGCCACATGCCGTTCTACGACGGGAAGGTGCTCGGGTTCGACTACATAGACCGCCAGGTCGAGCTCGCCCAGCGCTATTTCCGGAAGCTGATCGCAGAAACCTAGAATTCCAATGAAGCGAACGCTTCGTGGACAATAAAAGGAGGAGGCACCAACATGAAAAAGGCTCTGGCAACCCTGCTGGCGATCGCGCTGTTAGCGTGCGGCATCGCAAGCGCGGAGACCATCCGCGTCGCGTCTCACAACGCGATCGTGGAGGGCAACGCCTACCGCACCCAGTACGAGCTGGACATCCAGGCCGCCGCGGAGGCCGCGGCGGAGTACGGCTACGACGTATCCTACGCGTCCTTCGTGGCGAACAAGGACCCGTCGCTCGAGACGCAGATGCTTGAACAGAGCATCAACGAGGCGTATGACATCATCGTCATCGACCCCATCGCCCCGACCGGGCTCGATCCGGTCATCGAAAAGGCCAAGGACGCCGGCGTGATCTGGATCAACTGCGACTGCGAGTACTACTCCCAGGAGATCGTCAACGTCTGCCTCGACCAGTACCAGTGGGCGTATGACGGCGCGAAGTACGTCGCCGAGCGCGTCGGCAAGGGCGGCAAGGTCGTCGTGTTCGACGCCATCGACGGCAACGCCGCGAACGAGCAGCGCGAGAGGGCCTTCAACGACATCATCGCGGAGTACGAGCTCGAGGTCGTCAAGCGCGTGAACCACAACTGGGACGCCGCGCTCGCGCAGCAGCTGATGACCGAGATCATCAACTCCGGCGTCGAGTACGACGGAATCATCTGCTCGAACCAGGCGTTCTTCATCTTCAACGCGCTGAACGAGGCGGGCGCCAAGTATCCGAAGGTCATCGCGGTCGACGACCACACCGGCTGGGCGCAGAACATGCTGACGATGAACCAGGATGCGGAGGTCATGCCCTACCTGTTCATCAGCAACACCCCGGGCGTCGGCGCGACCGGCCTCAACATCGCGCTGAACCTGCTGGCGGGCAAGGAGCTCCGCGACGACATCTACGGCAACCCCGACTACAACAGCATCTACATCGCCTCGACCTTCCAGTTCTCCTATGAGAACCAGGACGAGTACCGCGACTACATGATGGCGCTGAACACGAACAACAAGGCGACCTTCTGGCTGACGGTCGACGAGTGCCTCGAGCAGTTCTTCGTCGCCTGAGCAATCCTCAGAAATCCCGCGCGTGCTCGGCTTGTCTTTTTGCCCAAGGCGGGTCGTTCAAATCTTCGGTTTGAACGACCCGGTCGTGAAGCGACTTTGATTGCCTTTGGCAATCAAACCTCTGCTGTGTCGCCATCGGCTTGACGTAGCGCTGCTACGCCGGCGCCTCGGCTTCTTGCATTGAACGAAAACCCCACGCCGCTCCCACTTGGTATTTCTGGTCTTGCCCTGCCCAACCCCCCGCCTCCCGCCGGGCAACCGGCGGGGGGCCCCGGATATGAAAACAGCCTCCGCGCGTGTGCTGCGGAGTTTGCATACGCATGCCTGAACGACCGAAAAAGGGGATGTGCCCATGTTCGAAATGCGCGGAATCACGAAGGACTTCGACGCGGTCAAGGCGCTGAAGGGGGCGTCGCTGAGCGTCCGTCCGGGCGAGATACGGGCGCTGCTCGGCGCGAACGGCTCCGGAAAGTCGACGCTCGTCAAGGTGCTCGCGGGGCTTGTCAAGCCCGACGGCGGCGAGGTGTTCATCGACGGAAAGCCCGTGCGCATCCGCACCTCCCGCGACTCGAAGCAGCTCGGCATCGCGACGGCGTTCCAGGATTTGAGCCTGATTCCCACGATGACCGTGACCGACAACATCAAGCTCAACAAGGAGACCGTCGGGCGCGCGGGCCTCATCGACGTGAAGAAGGACCGCCGGGACGTCGAGGAATTGTTGAAGCTGTTCAAGGTTCGCTGCGATCTGGACGCCTACGCGCAGACGCTGATGCCCTCGACGCAGAGCATGCTCGAGGTCGCGAAGGCCGTCTACGCAAGGCCGCGGCTGCTTCTGCTGGACGAGGTGACGGCGACCCTGCACCACGACGAGATCGAGGTGCTGTTCGCGCTGCTTAGGAAGCTCCGCGACGAGGGCACGGCGATCGTCTACGTGACGCACCGCATGAAGGAGGTCGCCAAGCTCTGCGACAGCGCGACGATCATGCGAAACGGCGAGACGGTCGCGGAGCTCGACCGCGACGAGCTTTTCGACCTCGACGTCATCGTCTACCACATGACCGGCAAAGTCCCCGAGAAGGCGAAATCGTGCTCCGCGCCGCCGGCCGCCGCGGACGGCGGGGCGCTTCTCGAGGTCAGCGGCCTGAAGTACAGCCCGAAGGTGCGCGACCTGAGCCTCACCGCCCGCAAGGGCGAGATCATCGGCATCGGCGGGCTCGACGGGCAGGGCCAGTCGGAGTTCATACGGCTTCTCCTGGGCGAGTTCCAGCCCGAGGCGGGCACGATCCGCTACCGGGGGAAGGAGGCGCGCTTCCGCCGCCCGGCCGAGGCGGTCGAAAACGGCATCGGCTTCATCTCCGGCGAGCGCAACCGCGAGGCGATCTTTCCGCTGCGCACCATCGCCGAAAATCTGTTCGTCGGCCGCACGGCGGCGGGCGGGCTGTTCAAATTCGTCGGCAACCGCAGCGTCAACGGCTTCGCGCGCGAGGCGATCGAGCGATACAACATCAAGACCGGCGAATTGGACGACCCGGCGAGCTCGCTCTCCGGCGGCAACCAGCAGAAGCTGATCGTCGCGCGCTGGATCGCGGTGATGCCGGAGCTGCTGCTGCTCGACGACCCGACGAAGGGCGTCGACATCGCCTCCCGCCGCGAGATTCACCAGATACTCCGCGAGTGCGCGGAGAAGGGCATGACGGTCGTCGTGTCCTCGAGCGACAACGACGAATTGATGGACCTGGCCGACCGCATCTACGTGTTCTACGAGGGCAAGGTGCAGGCGATGCTCGCCTGCGAGGACAAGACGCAGGAGCGGCTCGTCGCCGAGATGATGGGCTTTGCCGAGAAGGAGGAGAGAGTCCATGGCTGAGGCGATTCGGCGCAGGTGGGGGCACTTCCGCAGGCAGCCGGTGTTCACCGGGTTCTGCCTGTTCATGGCGGTGCTCGCGCTCAACATCATCATCCAGACGCCGGCGAAGTTCTTCACGGTCGGCAACTTCCGCATACTCCTCTCGAAGAACATGCCGCTGATTTTGACCTGCCTCGGGCAGTCGGTGCTCATGATGTGCGGCGTATTGGACCTCTCGACCGGCATACAGCTCGCGTTCGTGAACGTCATCGCGATCATGATGCCGCAGGAACTGGGCGTGCCGGTCGCGCTCGGCTGGGCGTGCGCGCTGCTCGGGGGCGTATTGATCTCGGCGTTCTGCGGCTTCTGCATCGTGAAGCTCCGGCTCCCGGCGCTGCTCACGACGTTCTCGATTACATACATCATCAAGGGCGTCAACGTGCTGATCATGGGAGAGCCGCAGGGCAAGGTCGAGAAGGTCATCTACAAGACCTACGATTCCGTCGTGCTCGGCTTTTTGCCGTTCGCGGCGCTGATCCTGTTGGCCGTGCTGCTCGTCTGGCAATACATCAAGCGCACGCCCTACGGAAAGCACATGTACGCGGTCGGCAACAACCCGCGAAACGCCTACGCGGTCGGCATCAACCCCGAGCGCGTGCAGATGAAGGCGTTTCTGATCAAGGGCTTCATCGTCGGCATCGCGGGGCTGTGCCTGACGGCGTCGAACGCGTCCGGGAACCCGCTGCAGGCCGAGGAATACGGCATACGCTCGCTCTCGGCGTGCATGCTCGGCGGCATGAACTTCGGCGGCTGGGGGAC
>JAAYZL010000315.1 GCA_012514855.1 Clostridiales bacterium | reverse complement strand
GAGCGGGCCGCCGAAGGCGATCTGGCCGAGTACCTTTTTCGGCTTCGGGAGAATCAGGAGTACCGGCAGAAGGTGAACATCACGATCACGGGCGACGATCCGAAGGCGTTTGCCGAATTCGAAAACGAGAGCGACGAGCCCGCGGGGTTTGCCATCGACGACATCATCCAGACGGCGACCGAGCTCGGGCACACCTGCGCGGTCACGGCGGAGAAATACGTAAACGACATCCTCGCGGGCAGGGGCTTCGTCGTGCAGCACATGGCGCTTCAGGACAAGCAGATCAAGCTGAACGGGTATTCGGTCTTCCGGGACGCGAGGCTCGTCGGGTTCATCCCGATCGAGGAGTCGCGCGGGCTGACGCATATCGCGGGCGCGCGCCCCGTCTGGGTGTACAGGCTTCCCGGCGCCGAGGGGTTTATCACGGCGGAGGTGGAGCGGGTCAAGAGGGAGATCGCGCCGTCTTATGAAGACGGGGCCGTCAAATTCAAGGTCGAGCTGGCCTTCGAGGCGACGATCCAGTACAAGAGCGGCGTCAGCCTGTTCCCGCTCGACGACGAGGGCATCAAGAAATTTTCCGACGACCTGAACCGGTTGCTGAAGCGGGAGGTCGAGGCGGCGCTCGAGCTGTCGCAGGCGCGGTTTCAGAGCGACTACATGGGGTTCGGGGAGGCGTTCCGCATCGCATACCCCGACGAATTTGAGAAGATGGACTGGGCGGCGGAATACCCGAAGGCGGTCATCAAAACCGAGACATCCGTCGACAGCGCGGTCAGCGACAAGATAGACATCGAGGCGTCCTGACGGGAGGGTGCGGCATGATCAGGAAAAGGCCCAAAATCGAGGTCATACTGAAGGCCATCGAGGAGGAGGGGTTCGCGCTGTCCCGGCGCTCGCTTCAGTGCGACGGCGGCCCGGTCGAGATACTGTACGTCCAGCAGCTTACCGACCGCGCGGCGCTCATGGATTTCGTCATCCGGCCCCTCTCGGGCTATGTCGGGCGCGCCGGGCAGGCGCTGAAGGCGGAGGCCGTCGCGCAAAACGTGCTGCTCGCAGACGACTGCAAGCTTCAAAGCGACGAAGAAGAGGCGCAGTCGCTGATCCTGGACGGCAAGGTCGTCATTCTGCTTCCGGAGGACGATCGGTACATCGCCGTGAACCTGAAAAAGGTCGAGCATCGGACCATTTCCGACCCGATGACCGAATACACGCTGCGCGGGCCGCGGGACTGCTTCGTCGAAAACCTCGACACGAATCTCTCGCTCGTGCGATACCGAAACAAGGACGCGAAGCTTCGGATCTGCCAGTACAAGGTCGGCAGGCGGTCGAAGACAAATGTGGCGCTTCTCTACGTCGAGGACATCGCAAACGCCGACGCCGTAGCGCTGATGAAGCGGCGCATACAGTCGATCGACGTGGACAGCATCAGCGAATCCGGCGAGCTCGCGGTGTACCTGAACAACAGCAGCCGCAATCTGTTTCCGCAGATAGGCGTCGTGGAGCGCTCGGACATGGCGCAGCACCTGCTCACCGAGGGCAAGCTGCTGGTGCTCGTCGACGGCAGCGGCCTGGCGCTCTCCGCGCCGAAGTGCTTTTACGAGTTCTTCCACTCGTGCGACGACCGGTACGACAACATGTACTTCGGGCTGTTCATGCGGATCACGCGCTATGCCTCGTTCTTCCTTGCGCTGTACGCGACGAGCTTCTACGTCGGCATTTCGGAGTTTCACATGGACGCGCTGCCGAGCCGGTATGTGATCAGCCTCGCGGAGATGCGCGCGCGCGTTCCGTTTCCGCCGATCATCGGCTGCCTGATGCTGGAATTCATCATAGAGCTTCTGCGGGAGGCGCTTTTGCGCGTGCCCAAGCAGATCGGCTCCGCGGTCGGCATCGTGAGCGCGATCGTCATCGGACAGGCGGCGATCTCCGCGGGAATCTTCAGCCCGCTTTTGTTGATGCTCGCGTCCGCCTCGCTGCTCGCCTCGTTCGTGATGCCGGATTTCACGCTCGCGAACCCGCTCAGGATACTGAAGATATTCGCGCTGCTCTCCACCGGATTCTTGGGCTTTTACGGATTGGTGCTGTTCACCTGCGCGCTGTTGGCCCACCTGATCTCGATCGAGAGCTTCGGCGTGCCGTACTTTTCGCCCGCCGCGCCGTTCAACCGGTATGATTTCCTGCGGAGCCTGATCTTCAACATATCGTTTTCGCCGTACCGGCCGAAGAACCTGAACGTCAGGGATAAGACGCGGACAAGGACAAAAGGCTGAATGCCCGGACGGTTTCGCCTTCATACCCCCCCCCTCCGCCGAAGGCGGAGGGGGGTTGGGCTTTCCTCATCCGGGACGAACGTCCTCCGCCTCGACCAGCAGCGCGATGTTGACCCGGAAGACATCCTTTTGCAGGCCGATTTCGATCAGGCCGCCCTGTTTTTCGACGAGGTATTTCACGTTGCTCAGCCCGAAGCCGTGGTTCTCGGGGTCGGGCTTGCTGCTCGCTCCGGGTCCGCCCATCCACGAGGGCATCTGAGCGCCCGGCTCCACCGAGTTTTCGACGCGCAGTATCAGGTAGTCCGGCTTGTAGCAGAGGCTGAACGCGATGTGCATGTCCGGCGCCTTCCGGCACGCCTCGATCGCGTTGTCCATCAGCGTTCCGATGATGATGGCCAGGTCCGGCTCGTTGAAGGACAGGCCCTCGCGGAGCTCGGCCGAGGGGCTCAGGCGGATGTCCAGTTCGCTGGCCACGGACAGCTTGTAGTTGATCATCGCGCGGAGCATCGAATAGGGCAGTTGAACGATGCTGTGGTGCGCGTGCGACGCGCCGATCAGCGACGCGGCGTATTCCTTGGCCTTGTCCGCCTCCGCGCCCTCGAGCATGCCGTAGATGATGCCGAGCCGGTTGTCGAAGTCGTGCCGCTCCGAGCGGAGCTTCTTGACCAATTGCTCGAGGTTCTCCATGTAGTATAGCTGCTGGCGGTAGTTTTCGCTGAGCGCCGTCGTGAGCGCCTCGCTGCGGCGGCGCTCGCGCTGGTAGCTGACCAAATACGCGATGATGACGGCGGAGATGCTCGCCGTGACCACCGTCAGATGGACCAGCATGTCCACCTGCAGCAGATGATGCGTGATGCCCTCCGAAATCGCGCCGTAGAAGCGGTTCCCGAACAGGATCAAGAGCGTCTGAACCGCGATGTGTATCCCGATCATGATGAGCCGAGCCCTGCCCGACATCACGACGCAGATGACCGCGGCGAACAGTATCGAATAGCACGGCATGACGCCCTCGATGCCCCAGCCGGCCAGCCAGTGCAGCGGGAAGAAGGCGGCGCTCAGCAGAAAGATCGTGACGGGCACGACGAACCTGTAGTGCCCCTTGAAGCGGGTGAGCATGTAGGAGGTCAGCCAGACGAGGAAAAAGACGCAGTTTATCGCCGAAAACACGCGGTAGCTGAACCAGTCGGCGATCACGCTTATGAACGTCAGCGCGCTTCCCAGCAGCACGCAGAAATTGTAGACACGCTTTTCCAGCGACAGTTCGCCCTCGTTGCCGATGAGCAAATCCGCAACCTTCTTCATATGCTCTCCTCGCGATCGAACAGTCGCTTGATCAGGATGTCCTTCACGTGGTCGGCGTAGCTCCTGCTGACGGGCACCTCCGCGCCCCCGTCCAGCTTCAGCGTCCTGTCCCGGAAGGCGCGCACCCTGTTCAGGTTGACGACGTACCCCTGGTGGCATTGCGCGAAGCTGTCGGAGTCCAGTTCCGAAAGCAGTGTCTGCATGTTTCCGTAGTAGGAGAGGTCGCGCCGATCGGCGTGCACGACCACCCGGTGCCCGACTTTTTCAAAGTACAGGATTTCGCCGTAGGCAAAGCGCGCGATCTCGCCCTTGACGCGCACGGCAAAGTGCTTTTCCGCCGCGGCGCCGTCCCTTCGGCTCAGACGCTCCAGCATTTCCTGCATCAGAGCGTTAAACGCCGCGCGCTCGACGGGCTTGAGCAGGTAGTGAAACGCGCGAACGCGGAACGCCTCCAGCGCAAATTGGCCATAGGCGGTGATGTAGACCAGCAGCGTCTCCGGGCTCTTCGCGAGGATCGCCTCGCCCAGCCGGATGCCGTCCATGCCGTCCATGCAGACGTCCAAAAAGACAAAGTCCGCGCGCTCCTCCTCGAGCATCTTCAGAAACTCGACGGGGCGGCTGGAGGCGATCACCCTGTAATTGCCGGAATCGGCCATGTAGTCGCTCAGATATTTGGTTAGCAGTTGCACCTGTTGGGGCTGGTCATCGCAGATCCCGATCGTCAGCATTTGTTCCTCCATGTCATGTTCGGTCGAGAGTGCGCGGGATTTGAGGTTATACCAATCCAAAATATGAATTCCTCGTCGCGCCGGGTCTTTTCGCGCACGGCGGTCCGTTCAAATCTTCGGCTTGAACGGATCGGTCGCAGAGCGACTTTGATTGCCTTCGGCAATCAAACCTCACTTTGTCGCTCTCCGCTCAACGTAGCGCTGCTACGCCTCGCTCCGGCTCCTAGT
>JAAYZL010000314.1 GCA_012514855.1 Clostridiales bacterium | reverse complement strand
TTCGTGCGCGGGAAGATGCGCTCCTTGGCCTCGGAGAAGTATTTTACGGTGTCGTCCCTGTCGACGAAGGTGATGTCGAAGGGCAGCGTGTTCAGCATCCGCTCGAGCTCCCCGATTGTCAGCGTGCCGGTCGGGAGCCGGATCGCGCCCGGCGCGGCGGCGTCGAGCGGCGCCTCGGCCGGCTTCGCGGGCGCCCACTTCGGCGGCGGATCGATCAGGCAGTAGCCGAGATCCGGCGTCTCGTCCGCGATCTTCTTCCACTCGTCCTGCGTCAGGTTCTCCGCGAGCATCGGCAGCATGATGTTCTCCTCCTTGAAGATCATGTCGCCGATCTTTGTGAACAGCGCTTCGGCCGCTTCGCCCGTGGGGTTGGCGCGGGCGGCCTTGAGCTGCGCGCGTATCTCGTCGTCGACGCCCCACATGACCTTCGGCGGCGCGGTGATGCCGTATTTCTCCATGTAGGGGAAGAACAGGTTCTCCTTGATCTGGTAGTGGCGGTCGATCTCGCCGAGCCGCTCGAGCCCGGAAGCGACGTCCGCCCCGGCGCGGATCTCGTTGATCAGCTTCTCGATCGCCCGGTTCTCGCGCTTCATTGTGTTGAGCGGGTGGCCGGGCACGCTCGACGGGTCGGACGATGCGTGTATCTCCTCGATCGAGCCCTTGAACACCGCGGCGTGCACGTCGCAGAGCCGCTGCACCTCGGAGACGGGCAGCCCGCCCGCGATCAGCGCGCCCTCTGCCTGCGCGATCTCCTCCGCGGACACGCCGCCGAACACGGCCTCGAAGCGCCCCTTGACCTCCTCGACGCTCGCCCCGCCGTGCAGTTGGGCGATCATCTCCCTCAATGCGCCCTGCCGGTACTCCCGGTTGTTGATTTCCTTGCTCATGTGAGCCCTCCTTCCGCGATCGCGTATCCTCTCTCGGCAAACGCCCCTTTGACGGCCTCGAGGTCGATTCCCTTCATCCTCGCGCCCTTGGGAATCGTCATGAACCGCCCGGCGGTGTGAAGCATTCCGGGCTTCGTGATCTCCGAAAACCCGCATTCCTTCAGGATTTCGGCGATTTCCGGGTCTCCCGAACAGAGTTCAAAGACCGTCTTTGCGAAATCCAGCGCCTTTTCAGCCATGCGCATCCCCCGTTTCAGCGATATTGTTCTCCAAACGGACGCCCCTGAATACAAAATCCCCCGCCGGCCGCCGTTTGAAACGCCGTGTGGAAAATCCTTACAATAATTGTATCCGGGGATATTGGGAAAGTCAAGCCGGCGTGCTATACTGGTCGCGAAAGGGGGGCTTGTCATGCGGTTTGAAAGCCCGATGATCGTCGTCTCGGACATCGAAAGGAGCAGGCGGTTCTACACGGAGGTGCTCGGGGAGGCGGTGCTGCACGACCTCGGCAACTATGTCGTGTTCAAGGGCAGGTTCTCGATGATGGAGCGCTCTCAGTGGCGCGCGCTGGGCGGCGGGGAACAGGGGTTCGAGCTGTACTTCGAGGAGGAAAACGTCGAGAAATTCGCGTCCGCGCTCGGGGACGCCCCGCTGTTGACCGCGCTCTCGGAGGCGCCGTGGGGACAGCGCACGGTCCGGCTGCTCGACCCGGACGGCCACGCGGTCGAGGTCGGCGAGCCGATGGAGGCGGTCGTGAGAAGGTTCATCGCCTCCGGGATGACGCCCGAGGAGGCGGCCCGGAAGTCGCTGATGCCGATGGAGTTCGTGCGGATGTGCATGAAGTAGCCGCCACACCGGTTGCCCGGTATGACGGCTCAGAATGTGGATAAAGGTGTGCAGAATCACCTGTTCAATCGAAACCGACGGCGTGTACGTCGGTTTCGCGCATTTTTCGGGAGCCAACGCTTGCGTTGGTGGAGAAAAATGCTCACCC
>JAAYZL010000313.1 GCA_012514855.1 Clostridiales bacterium | reverse complement strand
CACGTTTGACGGCAACACGGCGCCCGAGGGCGGCGGCGTGTACGCGAGCAGCCCCGTCACGCTGGACACCGAAGGCGATTTCATCGACTCCGTGCTGTGCTTCAAGGCGGCTCCGACCATCGAACGGGCCGTCGGGATTCAGCTGAGCGCCGGGAATCCGCTGGGCATGTGCCCGGTGCTGGCGGATGACATCACCTGGCTTCCGGACGACGGCTTCGCGTGGACGGGCGCGGAGGGGTACGGCCTGATGAAGGTCGTCAACGGAACCGGCGGCGCGATGCAGGTCTGGGGAGCTACGGAGGTCGAGGTCACCGTGAGCGACGTCGCCTACGGAAGCGCGCCCGCTCCCACTGCGACCGTTTCGCAGGGAGAGGACGAGATTGCCGGCGCGACGGTGACCTTCACCTACGCGATCGAGGGGAGCGGCACATACACATCGGCCGTGCCGACGGCCCCGGGCGACTATTCGGTCAAGGGCAGCTATCCGGGCGACGATGCGGCCTTCCTCATGGCGAGCGAGGGTACGGCGGACTTCAGCATAAACCCGGCGACGCCGACCGTGACGCTTTCGAACAAGACGGCGACCTATAACAGGAAGCCGATCGAGATCGGGGAGGCGACCGTGACCGGCGGCGGCTCGCCCCCGGGCGGGCTCACCTACACATACTACGCGGACGAGGACTGCGAGACGGAGCTGGACGGCCCGCCGACGAACGCCGGAATCTACTACGTCAAGGCGACCGTGGCGGCGACCGGAAACTACGGCACGGCGACGAGCGGGAAGGCCACGCTGACGATCAACAAGGCGACGCCGACCGCGACGCTTTTGGATAAGTACGCGATCTACACCGGCGACCCGATCATCATCGACACGCTCGAGCTGGAAGGCGTGAACGACGGCGTGGACACCGAAGTGCCGCCTGGCGAGCCGATCTACGCGTACTACCTAACCTGGGTCGACTGGCTTACGCACAATGCGCTGCTCGAGGCGCCGGTGTATGCGGGAGAGTATATCATGCAGGTGACGCTGCCGGCGTCCGCGAACTACGAGGAAGGCACGAGCGATGCGAAGGAGCTGACGATCGGCCGGGCGACGCCGACGGTGACGCTCAAGGATAAGTCGGCGGAGTACACCGGGAACCCGATCGAGATCGGCGCGGCGACCGTAACGGGCGTCAAGGGCGAGGCGCTGGCCGCCCAGGTGACCTACGAGTACCACCTCGCCGGGTCTCTGACGCCGCTCGCCGGTCCGCCGACGGACGTGGGCGCGTATGACGTCAGGGCAACCGCCGAGGCGCAGGGCAACTACGCGGACGCGACGAGCGAGCCGGCCAAGTTGACGATCGTCGAGGCGGACGAGGAAGAGGACAAGGAGGATGAGGAGGACGAGGAGGACGAGGAGCAGACCACCGAGACCGTCGAGATCAACGGGGTTGCGGTCGAGCTGGTCGTCGGGCCGACGGAGGATTTGACGGTCAACGGGGAGACGCTCGAAGGCGCGCTGGTCGACGGCTCCGGGACGCCGCGCAGGTTCACCGCCCATCTGGAAAAGGTGGAGGCGATGGACGGGGAACCCGCGCAGGTGATCCTGTTCATCACGGCAGAGCCGGACCTCGATGCGGACGGGAAACCGGTGCTGGACGCGGACGGCAACCCGCTGTTCAGCCAGCGGAATCTGGAATTGGAACCCGAATGGATACGTAAACTGGCGGCTCTCGGCATCACCGACATCTGCTACGTATTGGGCGACGCGAGCCTGATGCTGCCGCTCTCCGCGTTTGAAGGCGAAGGGCTCGAGGCGGCGACGGGATTCAGCATACGCGTCGCGCCGATCTACGAGGGAGAGACCCGCCCGGCGGAGGAAGCCGCGCTCTCGGGGTATGCGGTGGAGTCCGGGCTGTACCGCGTGTACATCGTTATGGAAACGGCGGAGGGAGAGGTAGACGTCGCGGCGCTGCTCGCGGGCGCGGCGCTGCGTCTGCCCGCGGAGGAGGATGTCGCACCGGAGGAGCTTGAACGCTACGGCATGCTGTACGTGATGCACGAGGGCGCGGCGACCGTGCTCGCGGCATCCCACGGCCCCGGCCCGTCGCAGGACGGCGTCGAAAGGGCGTACTGGACTTCGGCGATTCAGGGCAGGGGCCTGTACGCGCTGGTCACGACCGAGTGACCAATCGCGGCGCCGATTGCAAAAGCGCCCGGCGGATGTCAGCCAAGCAACGAATGGACAATAGACCAGGGCCGCCAATTACGGCGGCCTTGGTGCTACCTGACCTGATATTCAGATGATGTTCCATCTTTCCACTGGAACACCAGCCTTTTGCCCGCGTAGACCGTCAACGCCTCGACGGTCATGTTCCAGAGCCTGCGGCTGAACTCGACCTGCAGGCGCTCGGCCTGTTCGAGCGCCGCGAGGTATTCGTCAATAGCTGCTTTTCGTCCACGTATCTCGGAGATCTGCTTGTCGACCTTCTCGATCTCCGCCATCAGCGCGGCGCAGCGGTCGCTGAGCGATTTGTGTTCCGCGAGGAAGGCGTCCTGATCCATCGCTTCGCGGGCGTTCTTCTCGATCAACGTCCGGATTCTGGCGAAGGTTCCCTGTAGCCGCTCGTCCAGTTCTTCGCGCTTGTGTTCGAGCTTTACCGTGTCCTTCTCTTCAATCGGGTGCTTATCAGAGCACAATAAAATAGAAACTGCGGGCATTGAATAATACATGCTCACGGACAAAAGTGCGGATGACTCCATATCCACGCCGACACAGCCCATCGCCCTCCAAGCCGCTTCCTTGGCAAATGTTTGGCGATAGAAAGCATCGCTGGTTACCGTGGCACCGGTAGTGACCGCGAATTTGTTGGCAAAAAAGGATGCCGCTTTATCAAAAAGCAAGCTGTCCGGCGCTACAAATTCGATGTCTTCAAAATAGTGATGGGTAAGGTAGAATAAGATGCGCAAAAACGAATGAAAGAAAAAGAGGACAAGGTTTGCAGCCTCTGGTAGAATGAAGTCACAACACAGCATTCTGAAAGGAGCAAGCAAACCATGTCCGAGAAGATTGTACAGCTAAACGAGGAAGTAATCAAGGGGGAAAT
>JAAYZL010000312.1 GCA_012514855.1 Clostridiales bacterium | reverse complement strand
TCAACCAGTACGCGCGCAGCGACTACTCGACCGCGGTCGAGCCGGCGGAGCAGCGCAAGGTCATGCCGAAGAAGAAGCCGATCGTCGAGGCGCCCCGGCGCGGGCGGGAGGGGCACGAGTCGCCCAGAATCCTCGAGCTCGAGGCCGAAAACCGCCGCCTGAAATCCGAGCTCCGCGACAAGGAGGAGAGCGTCGAGATTTTGAAGAGCGTGCTGTCGGACTACAAGATCTAGCCCCCCGACCGACCTCCAGACCCACCCGGAAGCGGAAACTCCCCTCCGGGTGGGTCTTTCTGAACTTGCCGTTGAAAACCGCCGCGCGATTGGGTATAATGGTGGCATACCGGGCAATCCCCGATTTATTCGGCGGCAGGCCGCCGCCTCATGAAATCATTGCTTACCTGGAGAGGAGGGGTCGCGTGGAGAAGGGCACGAAGCTGCTCGCAGCCGACGCCGACGCCGCCGTGCGCGAGATCATCCGGCTGTGCGCGAAGGCCGAGGGCTGGCTTTGCGACGACGCGCTCGACGGCATCTCGGCCCTGAAGCGGCTCCGAAGGAGCGAATACCACCTGGTGATCCTCGAGGCGGAGCTGCCGGAGATCGACGGCTACATCGTCTGCCGCCACCTGCGCAAGGGCTCGAACGTGCCGGTCATCTTCATCAGCCGCAACGGGAACGAGTCGAACCGCCTCGCCGGGTTCGAGGCCGGCGGGAACGACTACGTGATCAAGCCCTTCTACCCGCGCGAGCTCGTCGCGCGCATCAAAAACCTGCTGGCGATCTGGGGTCACGACGGGCGGATGGTCAACATCGTCAAGGCGGGCGACATCACCCTCAACCTAAACACGCATCAGGCATTGGTCGGCGACGGCGAGGTGAAGCTGACGCCGAAGGAGTTCGACCTGCTGCTGTTCTTCCTGCGCAACCAGCGGCAGGCGTTTTCCAGGGACGCGCTGCTCGAGCTCGTCTGGGGCCAGGACTTCTTCGGCTCCGACCGCACCGTCGACTCGCACGTCAAGAGCCTCCGCGGGAAGATATCCCCCTGCCAGAACAGCATACAGACCGTCTGGGGGTACGGGTACAAGTTTGAAATCTGACGCACACCCATGAAAAAGGAGCCCTCGCACGCGCGAAGGCTCCTTTTGGGGTTTACAGGGTTCCGTAGTCGATCTCGACCGGCATTCTGGTCTTCGCGGACTCCATGACCGCGAGCAGCGCGAGCACGCCGACCGCGGACTCGCGAAGCGTCACCGGGAATTCCTCTCCGGAGAGCAGGCAGTCGACAAACGCGCGGATGCTCTCGAACGCGAAGCCCTTCGGCTGGCCGAAGATCCTGTTCTGCACGAGCACGTCCGGCACGGCGACCTGATTGTCCGTGTACTTCTGGATCATGTTGTGGTTCGACGCGTCGATGGCGATCATGCCCCTGTCGCCGAGCAGCGTGAACTTGATGTCGTTGACGCACGGATTCGCGTTCGGCGTGATCCAGCCGTTCTCCATCTGCGCGACGGCGCCGTTTTCAAACTCGATCGTCGAGAGGTACTCGTCGACGGTGTCGACGCCGAGCCCCTTCAGCACGCCCTCCCTGCTGACGCAGTAGATGCGCCTCGGCCGGGAGGAGAACATCCACATCAGCGTGTCGATGCTGTGGCTGCCGAGGAACCAGAGGATCGAGCTCTTCGCCGCCCACGGAAGCATGTCCGTCGCGACCCACTTGCAGTCGTTCAGGCGGTAGTAGGCGCTGTACACCTCGCCGAGCTCGCCCTTTTTCACCGACTGATAGGCCGCGTGGAACGGCGGGTTCCAGCGGTTGTGCAGGTCGACCATGCCGCGCACGCCGCTTCTCTCGACCGCTTCCAAAATGCGGAACGCGTCCTCGCGCGCCGTCGCGAGCGGCTTCTCGATCAAAATGTGCTTGCCGGCCTCCGCGGCGGCGACCGCGATGTCCGCATGCGCGAAGTCCGGCGTGACGATGGCCACGGCGTCGCAGTCTGCCTCGCGGAACATTTCCTCATAATCGGCGTAGACCGCGGGGATGCGCTCCTGTGACGCGACGCGCTCCGCCTTTTCGAGGTCCTTGTCGCAGATCGCGACCACGTCCGCGAACGGATGCGCCTTGTAGATTCTGGCGTGGTTGGCGCCCCAGATGCCCGCGCCGACGATCGCCATCTTGATTGTCTTCATTGCTCGCGTTCAGCTCCTTAAGTTGTTGTGTCAGCCCTTGACCGAGCCAAAGGTCAGGCCGCGAATCATGTATTTTTGCACGGCGATCGCGAACGCGAGCACCGGCAGCACCGACAGCGTGCCCGTCGCGGCCATTTCGCCCCACTTGACGCCCGAGACGGACAGGTAGGTCATGACGGACGTCGGCACGGTCTTCGCCTGAATCGTCGTCAGGAAGTTGGCGAAGACGAACTCGTTCCAGCAGTTGATCATGCAGAAGATCGCCGTCGCGGTCATGCCCGGGAGCACCAGCGGCAAAATGATCTTCCAGAGCGTCTGAAGCTGCGAGCAGCCGTCGACCATCGCGGCCTCCTCGAGCTCCCGCGGCAGGTCCTCGATGAACCCGCGCATCATCCACATCGTAAACGGCAGGTTGAACGACGTATAGCAGATGATGAGCAGCAGGTAGGTGTCCGTCATGCGAAGAAGCGACGCCAGCATGAAGTAGGGGACGATCACGGCCATCGGCGGCAGAAACCGCTGGCTGAGCACCCAGAACGCGCGCTTTTCCCGCTTTTTCCAGCCGTAGCGCGCGAAGCCGTAGGCCGCCAGCGACCCGAGCACGAGCGACACCAAGGTGCTCAGCACGGCGATGATCGCGCTGTTTTTGAAGAGCCTCCCGATGCCCGAGGCGAAGATCGTGCGGTAGTTGCCCAGCGTGAAGCTCGCGAAGAAGTTGCCGG
>JAAYZL010000311.1 GCA_012514855.1 Clostridiales bacterium | reverse complement strand
CTCGGCATGGTCGAGATGACCTACCTCTCGATGATCGACGAGGCGACCCGGCGCGAGCGGCTGACGAAGTTCTTCAGCTACGACGTGCCCTGCATCATCATCGCGCGCGACATCCCGTGCTTTGACGAGATGCTCGTGCTCGCGGCGGCGCGCAAGATTCCGATCTACTCCGCGAAGGCGCAGACGACGCAGGTCGAGGTCGAATTGATCAGCTTTCTGCGCGACTACCTCGCCCCGCGCGAGACGCGCCACGGCGTGCTCGTCGACGTCTACGGCTCCGGGCTTCTGATCACCGGCGAGAGCGGCGTCGGAAAGAGCGAGGCGGCGATCGAGCTCGTCAAGCGCGGCCACCGGCTCGTCGCGGACGACGTCGTCGACATCCGCCGCGTGTCGGACGACCGGCTCGTCGGCGAATCCCCCGAGCTCGTGCGCCACTTCATGGAGATCCGCGGCGTCGGCATCATCGACATCGCGACGATGTACGGCGTCGGCGCGGTCATCCGCTCGAAGTCGATCGACCTGGAGGTCAAGTTGGAATTCTGGCAGCAGGGCAAGGAGTACGACCGGCTCGGGCTGAACGACCAGTACAACGAGATACTCGGCGTCAAGGTTCCCCACATATTGATCCCGATCCATCCCGGGCGGAACCTCGCGATCGTGCTCGAGGTCGCGGCGAGGAACCTCCGGCTCAAGCAGATGGGATACAACGCGGCGCAGGAGCTCGCGCGCAGGCACATCGACCGCGCGCGGCGTGCGCAGGAAGGCGAGGAATAGCATGCTCTACATCGGATTGGACGTCGGCGGCATGAGCGTCAAGGCCGGCGTCGTGGACGAAAGCGGAAACATTCTGATCAAGTCGAGCTGCCCGACGGGCGTCGAGCGCGGCCACGAGGCGACGATCCGCGACATGGCGGCGCTCTCGAAGCGCATCGTCGCGGAGTGCGGGCATTCGATGGACGAGATCGCGTCGGTCGGCGTCGGCATCCCCGGCGTCGAGAACCCGTCGACCGGGCTCGTGCCGTTCTGCAACAATTTGCACTGGCACGACGTGCCGCTGTCCGGGATGCTCTCGGATTTCCTCGGAAAGCCGGTCTTCGTCGACAACGACGCGACGGTCGCGGGGCTTGCGGAGAGCGTCGCGGGCGTGTCGAGGGGCTATGACTCGAGCGTTTTCATCACGCTGGGCACCGGCGTCGGCGGCGGCATCGTGTTGAACCGCCGCGCGTTCACCGGCGCGCACGGCGTCGGCAGCGAGATTGGCCATATGGTCGTCGTCGCGGGCGGCGAGCCCTGCAACTGCGGGCACCGCGGCTGCTGGGAGAAGTACGCGAGCGCGACGGCGATCATCCGGATGGGCGGCGAGCTGCTCGCGAAAAAACCCGGCTGCGCGCTGTCGGCGGCGGCGCACGGCGACCCCGCGCGCGTGACGGCAAAGCTCGTGCTCGACCTCGCGAAGGCCGGCGACGAGGACTGCATGGGCGTGTTCCGCGAGTACGTCTATTACCTGTGCGTTGGGCTTGCGAGCCTCGTCAACATCCTCGACCCCGAGGTGTTCGTGCTCGGCGGCGGCGTCTCCCACGCCGGGGAATTCCTGCTGGACGCGGTGCGCGAGGAATTGCCGAAGCACATCTTCTACACCTCGATGCCGTTCGCGGGCGTGGAGCTCGCGACCCTGGGCAACGACGCGGGCATCATCGGGGCCGCGATGCTGGGGAGGGCGCATGAAGCCGGGATTTGACAACACGCAGTACATACGGCTGCAGTCGGAGCGCATCCGCGAGAGGATCGAGCAGTTCGGGGGCAAGCTGTATCTGGAGTTCGGCGGAAAGCTGTTCGACGACCACCACGCCTCGCGCGTGCTGCCGGGCTTTCATCCGGACAGCAAGCTCCGGATGCTCAAGACCCTCGCCGACCGCGCGGAGGTCGTCATCGCCCTCAACGCGCAGGACATCGAGACGAACAAGCTGCGCGGCGACCTCGGCATTGGCTACGACTCGGAGACGCTCCGGCTCATCGACGCGTTCCGCGAGGCGGGGCTGTACGTCGGCAGCGTCGTCATCACGCGCTTCGGCGGGCAGACGGCGGAGGCGTACAAGCGGCGGCTCGAGGACCAGGGCGTGCGCGTGTTCCGCCACTACGCGATCGACGGCTACCCGGCGAACCTGAAGCTGATCGTCAGCGACGACGGCTACGGCCGCAACGATTACATCGAGACCGGGCGCGAACTCGTCGTCGTCACCGCGCCGGGCCCCGGCTCCGGCAAGATGGCCACGTGCTTAAGCCAGCTCTACCACGAGCACAGGCGCGGCGTCCGGGCGGGCTACGCGAAGTTCGAGACGTTCCCGATCTGGAATCTGCCGCTCAAGCACCCGGTGAACCTCGCCTACGAGGCCGCGACGGCGGATCTCGCCGACGTCAACATGATCGACCCCTACCACCTCGAGGCGTACGGCGCGCTCGCGGTCAACTACAACCGCGACGTCGAGATCTTCCCGGTGCTCAAGGCGATCTTCGAGCGGATACAGGGGAAATCGCCGTACCAGTCGCCGACGGACATGGGCGTCAACATGGCGGGCTTCTGCATCACCGACAACGCCGTTTGCTCGGAGGCGTCGCGGCGCGAAATCGTGCGCCGGTACTTCGGCGAGGGCTGCGCGAAGCTGCGCGGGCTGCGCGACGGCGAAGCGGTCGGAAAGATCGAGATACTGATGGAGCAGGCGGGCGTGTCCCCGGAGGACAGGGCCGCCGCCAGGGAAGCCAACCGGCTCGAGCGCGAGACCGGCAAGCCCGCCGCCGCGATGGAGCTGCAGGACGGAACCGTCATCACCGGAAAGACGTCCGATCTGCTCGGCGCTTCGAGCGCGCTGCTCCTGAACGTCCTGAAGGTGCTCGCCGGCATCCCGGACGAGATCAAGCTGATCTCGAAGCGGATCATCGAGCCGATCCAGCGGCTGAAGGTCGAGTCGCTCGGCAACCGCAACCCGCGGCTGCACACCGACGAGGTACTCGTCGCGCTGTCGATCTGCGCGGCGGACGACGAACACGCGGCGCGGGCGATCGCGCAGCTTCCGAGCCTCTCGGGCCTCGAGGCGCACGCGAGCGTATTGCTCTCGCCGGTCGACGAGGATGTGTTCCGGCGGCTCGGCGTCAACCTGACCTGCGAACCCAAGCGCGAGACGCAGCAGCGGCTGTACTACCGCTGAACGCCGATTTAGGAGGATTTTCATGCGCGCCCACGAACGGCTGATCGAATACACCCGGTTTGACACCGCGTCCGACGCGAAGAGCAAGGCGTGCCCGAGCACCGAAAAGCAGCTCGCGCTCGCGGACAGGCTCGTCAGGGACCTGAAGGCGCTCGGGCTTCCCGACGCGCGCGCCGACAGGCACGGCTACGTGTACGCGAGCCTCCCTGCGAACTGCGGGGAGCGGGTTGCGGTCGGGCTGATCGCGCACATGGACGTCGTCGACGTCGTGCCGAGCCACCCGGTGAAACCCCGGCTCGTCGAGTACGCCGGAGGCCCGCTGACGCTCGAAAACGGCGACGTATTGACGCCCGAAAAATATCCGGGGCTTCGGAAGCGCGAGGGCAAGACGCTCGTCGTGACCGACGGGAGGACGCTGCTCGGCGCGGACGACAAGGCGGGCGTCGCCGAGATCATGACGGCGCTCGAGGCGCTGCAAAGCGATCCCTCGATCCTCCACGGCCCCGTCAAGGTCGCGTTCACGCCGGACGAGGAGATCGGCCGCGGCGCGGACCTGTTCGACGTACGGGGCTTCGGCGCGGAGTTCGCGTACACCGTCGACGGCGGCGACGTCGGCTCGATCGAGTTCGAGAACTTCAACGCTGCCTCGGCGATCATCAGGATTCACGGCGTCAGTATCCATCCCGGCTCCGCGAAGGGGCGCATGCTGAACGCGAACCTCGTCGCCTGCGAGCTCTCCGCGCTGCTGCCCCCCGGCGAGACTCCGGCGGACACCGAGGGCTACGAGGGCTTCCAGCACCTGACCGAGATCACGGGCACGGTGGAGCTCGCGACGATGCACTACATCCTGCGCGACCACGACCGCCAGAGGTTCGAGATGCGCAAGCAGAGGATGGCGGACATCGCGGCGGCGCTAAACGAAAAGTACGGCGCGGGCACGGTCGAGCTGCAGCTCGTCGATTCGTATTTCAACATGTTCGAGGTGCTGAAGGACCACATGCACGTCGTCCGCCGCGCGGAGGACGCGTACAGCGCCGCGGGCGTCGAACCGTTCCACGAGCCGATCCGCGGTGGCACCGACGGCAGCCGCCTGTCGTTCATGGGGCTCCCGTGCCCGAACCTCGCGACCGGCGGCATGAACTTCCACAGCCGGCACGAGCTGATCGCCGTCGAGGACATGGACCAAATGGTAAAAACGCTCGTCGAGCTCGTCCGCGCGCGATCCTGACTGTAGGAACTGTTTTTACTCCGCTCCGCTCCGTAAAAATCAAATTCACCGCGCATGTCGCTGAATTTGATTTTATGGGCCGGCCGGCGATATTTTGTTGATTGTCTCCGCCCCCTCTTCAGGGGGTTCTTCTTTACCAAACTTCACTTGCGGAACGGTGAAAATCGCGATATATTGGGTATATATTTACAGAGTTTCCAACGAAAGGCGCACTTCATGCTTGAACTTCGCGGGCTAAGGAAATCGTTCGACGGCGCGCCGGTGCTGAACGGCATCGAGCTCGCCGTCGGCGCGGGCGAGTTTGTGACGCTGCTCGGGCCTTCGGGCTGCGGAAAGACGACGACGCTTCGCATCGTCGCCGGGCTGACCGCGCCGGACGAGGGGGCCGTTCTCCTCAACGGCCGCGACATCACCGGCCTCCCGCCGGAGAAGCGCGACGTGAACACGGTGTTCCAGAGCTACGCGCTGTTCCCGCACATGAGCGTCGAGAAGAACATCTCCTACGGGCTGCGCGTGCGCGGCGAGCGAAAGGGCGCGTGGCATGCGCGGGTGCGGGAGATGCTGTCGCTCGTCGCGCTCGAGGGCTTTGAAAGGCGGATGCCCTCGCAGCTCTCCGGCGGGCAGCGGCAGCGGGTCGCGATCGCGCGCTCGGTCGTCTTGAACCCGAAGCTGCTCCTGCTCGACGAGCCGCTCGGCGCGCTGGACTTGAAGCTCCGACAGCAGATGCAGCGCGAATTGAAGGACATCCAGAAGCGGCTCGGCATCGCGTTCCTCTACATAACGCACGACCAGGAGGAGGCGCTGAACATGTCCGACCGCATCGCGATCATGCGAGACGGCCGGTTCGAGCAGGTCGGCGCGCCGGAGGACATCTACGAGCGCCCGGCGACGCGCTTCGCGGCGGGCTTCATCGGCCAGTCGAACTTCCTCGACTGCGCGGTCGAGGGCACGCTCGCCGACGGCGCGCCGGTATTGAACTACTTCGGACGGCGCTTCCCCGGCCGGAAACCCGGCTTCCCCCTAAAACCCGGCGACAGGGTCAGCCTGTGCCTCCGGATCGAGCGCATACGGCTGCTGCGCCAGCCGACCGGCGAGTGCTTTTTGCCGGGCGTCCTGAAATCGCGCCACTATGCGGGCGGGTCGATCCGCGAGATCGTGGAGCTCCCGGGCGGGCAGGAGGTGCTCGCGATCCAGCAGTCCGCGTCCGAGGACAGGATCGCCGAGGGCGAACAGGCGTTCATGGTGTGGAATCGCGGCGAGGCGGCGCTTGTCCGATGAAAAAGCAAAAACGCGAGGGCTCCGGAGCGGCCTGGCTCGTCGTCCCGATGGCAATTTGGACGATATTGTTCGTCGGCGTGACGCTCGGCTACATCGTGTGGCTGAGCTTCATGACGCGCAATCCCGACGGGCTCGGCGTGATCCCGAGGTTTACGCTCGACAACTACCTCAAAATTCTGAACCCGAGCTACGGAAAGGTGCTGTTAAACAGCCTGAAGCTCGCCGCGCTGACGACCGGCGTGTGCCTTCTGATCGGCTACCCGTTCGGCTACTTCATGGCGCGCGCGAAGAAGAGCTGGCGGGGGGCGCTCCTGATGCTCGTGATCGTGCCGTTCTGGACGAACGCGCTGGTGCGCGTGTACGGCTGGCGGATGCTGCTCATGGGCGACGGGCCGCTGAACGGGCTGCTTCTGTCGATCGGCGCGATTCGGGAGCCGCTGAAGCTCTTGAACACGTTCGGCGCGGTGCTGCTCGGGATGGTGTACGCGCTGTTGCCATTTGTGATACTGCCCGCGTATTCGTCGGTCGAGAAGATGGACTGGGCGCTCGTCGAGGCCAGCCGCGACATGGGCGCTTCGCCCGCGCGGACGTTTTTCAGCATCACGCTCCCGATGACCGCGCCGGGGCTGCTCGCCGGGTGCGT
>JAAYZL010000310.1 GCA_012514855.1 Clostridiales bacterium | reverse complement strand
TGGCGATCCTGACGCTCGACCAGTTCTACCCGAAGCTGCAGGAGATACTGCCCGCGCTCGACCGCCCGGTCAAGGTGATCGTCGCGCGGATACTGGACGAGCTCAAGGCGCCGCTACGCTACGCGTACATAATGACGAAGGGCCGGAAGATTCCGAAGCTTGCGAAGTCCGACAAGTACGTGTTCTGGAACGACTTCCTCGAGGCGGCCGACGCGGTCGGCGCGCTTCCGCCGATCGACATGAAGGCCGACGATGGCGCTTCGATCCTCTATTCCGGCGGCACGACCGGGACGACGAAGGGGATTTTGCTCTCGAACCGCAACTTCAACGCGCTGGCGCTGCAGACGATCGCCGCGAGCGGGTACGAGACTCTCTACGGCATGAAGATGCTGTCGGTCATGCCGCTGTTCCACGGGTTCGGGCTGGGCATCGGCATCCACACGGCGCTCTGCGCGGGCGCGAACTGCATACTCGTCCCGCAGTTCAACATACAGACGTACGCGAAGCTCCTGAAGAAGAAAAAGCCGAACCTGATCCCCGGCGTCCCGACGCTTTTCGAGGCGCTGCTGCGCGCGGAGAAGCTCGAAAAAGCCGACCTGAGCTTTTTGCGCGGCGTGTTCTCCGGCGGCGACTCGCTGTCGATCGAATTGAAGGGCAAGGTCGACAAGTTCCTGAAGGAGCACGGGGCCCCGGTGCAGATCCGCGAGGGCTACGGGACGACCGAGTGCGTCACCGCGAGCTGCCTGACGCCGATGAACTACTACCGCGAGGGCTCGATCGGCATACCCTTCCCGGACACGTTCTACAAGATCGTCAAGCCCGGCACGATCGACGAGGTTCCAACCGGCGACGAGGGCGAGATCGTGCTGTCCGGCCCGACGGTGATGATCGGCTACGTCGACAACCCCGAGGAGACGGCACAGACGCTGCGCACGCACGCGGACGGGCGCGTGTGGCTGCATACCGGCGACCTCGGCAAGATGGACGAGGACGGCTTCATCTACTTCCGCCAGCGCATCAAGCGCATGATCGTCACCTCCGGCTACAACGTCTACCCTTCGCAGCTCGAGAACATCATCGACGGCCACGAGAAGGTGCACTACAGCTGCGTCGTCGGCGTCAAGGACCCGTACAAGATGCAGAAGGTCAAGGCCTTCGCGGTGCTGAAGCCCGGCATTGAGCCGACGGAGGCGGTCAAGAAGGAGATTCTCGCGTACTGCGAGAAGCACATCGCCAAGTACGCGATGCCCTACGACATCGAGTTCCGCGCCGAGCTCCCGAAGACGCTCGTCGGAAAGGTGGCGTATCGGAAGCTCGAGGAGGAGGCAAACGCCGGGCACGTCGCATAATGAATGGCATGGAACGCCGTCCTTCGGGGCGGCGCTTCATTTTGGAAGGATTATGAGTTTTCGGCCTCGAGCGTCCTCGCGGCGCGGGCGCGCATCTCCGCGAGGTTCCGATCTCCCGGCGCGCGGCAGAGCGCCTGATCGAGCACGAACAGCGCCTCGCGGACGCGCCCGGTCTCGTAGAGCGCCGCCGCGCGGAGGTCGTAGGGCAGGGGGCCCCACGCGGACGGCTCCAATGTGTGCGACTTCGCGCGCTCGCTGATCCGAAGCGCCCGCCCCGCGAAGAACGCCGCCCCGTCCCAATCCCGGAGCCTGCGGCTCAAGGCGGCCATGTCGACCCAGGGCTCGCGCAAATGCGGCGCCTCGGCGATCGCGCGCAACAGCCAGCGCTCGGCCTCCAGCGGGTTTCCGAGCTCCTGATGCGCGCGCGCGATGAACCGCATCGACGCCGAGCGCTCGCCCGGCCAGACGGCGCTCTCGAGCTTCAGGTGCCGCTGCAGCGCGTCGACGCACTTCTCCCACATGCCGCGGTACAGGTATTCGCGGCCCAGGTAGTACGCGAGCCGGTCGTCGTCCGGCTTCTCGCGCACCGCGAGTTCCAGCAGCGGCAGGTATTGATGGCGGGACTTCTCCGGGTCGGGACGGTGGTTGAGCTGCACGCCCTCGGCGAGCACCGTCCGGTAGGCGGAGCGCTCGTACTCGAGCACCTCGTGCACCGGGTTCT
>JAAYZL010000309.1 GCA_012514855.1 Clostridiales bacterium | reverse complement strand
GTAGATTCTGCCGCCGCCCGGGATGTCGACGCGCACAGTGCCCGCCGCGTACATGTCCGGCACGAGCAGGAATACGCTGCTCCCGCCGACGGCGCGCAGCGAGCGGGTGGCCTTGCCATCCTCGGGGATTACCGTCACGAGCACGCTGTCCACGCTCTCGCCCTCCAGCCGGAGAAACCCGTTTGGCAGCTTGGGAGGCGTTCTGCGACCCGCGCGGTTGAAATCCCCCGCCTCGCCCGCGACGAGCGCATTTTCGTCATACGGGCGGATCGGGTATTCCGTGAAAAGGTCGAAGGTGCCGTCGCCGAAGATCAGATCGGCATAGGGCTCCCCGCCGTCGTATATGTTGTTGTTGTTATTGTCCGTAAATGTCTCCCCGGTGTCGCGGCTGCCGTTTCCGTTTCTGTCGTCGAAGGGCTCCGCCGCGTTCCAGAAGCCGTTGCCGTTCTTGTCATCGTAATCCTCCCCCCGGTCGTACCTTCCGTTATGGTTGTCGTCCTCGAAGGGCTCCGCCGCGTCCCAGCTGCCGTTGCTGTTAATATCGTCGTAATCCTCCCCGGGATCGTATATGCCGTTGGTGTTGACGTCATCGAAGGGCTCCCCATCGTCCCAGCCGCCGCTGTTGTTCGCGTCGATATACGGCTCGCCCCTGTCGTACTTGCCGTTTCCGGCGTAGGGCATTTTGAACAGGCCCAGCGTGATCGCGTCCCTGCGCGACTTCCCGCTGTCCGGATTCAGGGGGGACCCCACGAGGGCGTCGTAATACTCGGCGAAATTGTCGAGCGGCGGTTTCAGGATGCTCCAATACCCCTTCATGTCGCGCATATGGAAGAAGGTCTGGTACAGGAACGCGGCGATGGCGAGCTCCTCGTCCCTCCCCTCCTGCCCCCACGCGCGGTATCGGTAGGGGACATCCAGACTCCATACCGACACAACCTCCGGGTTTGGGTACGCGCCGTAGAGCTGCACCCACGCGGCGAACGCCGTGGCGAAGCCCTCGGTATACGAATCCGCGGTGCTGCCGTTCATGTACCCGCCGTGGTTCCGGTCGCCCGGCATCTCCCCCTGCAGCGTGCGATACGCGTTTCCGTTTGTGATGAAGTCGAACGCGTGCCCCATCTCGTGGAGCACCGCGAAGCGGCCGTCGTCGTCGTTCCGGCTGTCGCGGGCCTCGATGTGGACGCTTGCTTTCCCCGGATCGCCGTTGAAATAGGAAGAAATGAGGGCTTCGGCGCCCTTGCTGCGCAGATGGATGGGCAGATTTGCGCCGGACATCACCTCCTCGTCCAGCACCGCGGCTCCGAAAAAGCTGGCGGCGACCGCCGACTGATAGGTGACGCTGGCCTCGGCGAGCCGCTGCTCGCCGCTGAGATTGTAGAGCGTGACCGTATTTGCGAAGTTGTCCCGGACTGTGATCCGCGCGGAACCGGACGGATGGAGCGAGACCGGATCGGGGCCGGTGTAGTTGTTCGACCAACCGCCCGAGGTGAGCAGAGTCTGAAAGTTCAGATGGTGGTGAATGGTCGGCGGATCGCCGTCCCGCGCGGCCGCGCGCGAGCTGTCCAGGTCGACCGTCAAAAACGTCGCCACGCGCATGGGAGTGCCGTTTGCCAGGCCGTCCGAATCGTCCGTCAGGAAAAACGCCGTCCTGTCGCCCGCCCCCGGCCACTTGCACAGTAGCGTGCCCTCGAGGATCACGCCGACGGTACCCTTCGCGTCCTCGGGCAGCGGAGCCTCCAGGGTATAGACGCCTCCCGTGTCGGTTTTGCCCGTCACCCATTTGGCGGCGCTCTCATATTGGCCCGCGGCAAAGGCGGCCTGCCCCGCGGTATAATCCTCGCAGACGCCCGCGCGCATCGCCATCCAGGTCATGGGCTTGCCCTCCAGGCTGCTCACGATGCCGCGCAGCCGCAGGATTTCGGGAATGTCTTCATCAACATAGACGTAGCGGTAGCGCCCGAAGAGTTCATTGCCCCTATCCGCCTCCGCAATGATGTATATATCCAAATAGGCGGTCCAGTAGTTGGGACTTGCAACCTTCACCAATATGTTTCCCTGCGCCTCCGGGTTCATGATGGGATAATAACTAAATCCATTGTCCCAGTAATCGTAGTTGTTTTCGTCGTCGTCCACAAGACTTGCTAAAACTGTAAATCTGTCATTCTTTAGATCATCATGCCCATCCCCTATTGACTTCGTGCTGTTGTCGGTAATTTCGATTGGTACGTAAAACGTTTCCCCCGGTATCAGGGTTTGCGGCACATTGAATTTGAACGTGGCGTCCACTCTTTCAATTAATTCTACATACTGATATTCAGAATCAATGAGCCATTCGATAGTAAATGAGTGGACGATGTTGATCGACGCATAACCGTCCGACATGGAATACGACTCGCTGACGAGCCCGTATGAATAATCACCCTGTTCGCCCCATGGATCGAGCATAAATTCCATGCTGTCCAGCTCCCAGTATCCCTTCTTTTCCTCCTGTGACGCCGCCGCCGGAATCGCGCCGCCCGCCGGGATAAGGAGCAGCGCCGTCAGC
>JAAYZL010000308.1 GCA_012514855.1 Clostridiales bacterium | reverse complement strand
TCATGCTAGCACCTCCCCGACAAATGCGGCGACCTCGTCGATGTCCGCGCGCGCGTTCATCTCCGTCGCGCACCAGAGGATTCCGCCGTCGACCGGGACACCGCCCAGGATGCCCCGGTCCGCGAGCGCGGAGAGCAATCGTTCCGGATCGATCGGGCAATCGGTCGCGAACTCGTGGAAGAACTCGCCCCCGTGGATGGGTTTCAGGCCCACTTCGGACAGCTTTTCGCGCAGGTGCGCGGCCTTCGCGCGGCACTGGCGGGCGACCTCCGCGAGGCCCGTTCCGCCCATCGCCGCCATGTACGCGGCCGCGGTCATCGCGCAAAGCGCCTGGTTCGAGCAGATGTTCGAACTCGCCTTCTCGCGGCGGATGTGCTGTTCGCGCGCCTGCAGCGTCAAGACGAACGCGCGCTTTCCGTTCCGGTCGGTCGTCCGGCCGACGATGCGGCCGGGGAGCTTGCGCAAGAGCGGCGCCTTGCACGCCATGAAGCCGAGGTACGCGCCGCCGAACGACAGCGGAAGGCCGAGCGGCTGCCCCTCGCCGACGGCGACGTCCGCGCCGAGTTCGCCCGGGGACTTAAATAGCGCGCACGCGGTCGGGTTCGCGCTCAGGATCAGCTTCGCGCGGTGTTCGTGCGCGATGTCCGCGGCCTGTTGCGCATCCTCGAGGAGTCCGAAGAAGTTCGGCGACTGGAGCAGCACGCACGCGCAATTGTCGCAGAGCATCTCCCTCAGCGCGTCCAGATCGGTGCGCCCGTCCTTGAGCGGCACGCGCCGAATCTCGACGCCGGGCCCGTCGGCGTAGGTCTGGAGGGTTTCAAGCGTCATCGGGTGCACGGCCCCGGACACGAGCGCGACGCGGCGCCTGCCGTCGACGAGCATGTTGACGGCCTCGGCCGCGGCGGTCGCGCCGTCGTAGACGGAGGCGTTCGAGGCGTCCATGCCGGTCAGCTCGCAGATCATCGTCTGGTACTCGAAGATCGACTGCAGAATTCCCTGGCTCAGTTCCGCCTGGTACGGCGTGTACGTGGTCAGAAACCGCTCCTTCGCCGCGACCGCCCCGACCACCGCGGGTATGTAGTGGTTGTACGCGCCCGCGCCGCGGAACACCGAGCGGAATTTTTGGTTTTTGTCGGCGATCGCGCGCATCTCGCGCTGCAACTCGAGCTCCGAGAGCCCGCGGTCGAGGTTCAGCTTCTCCACGCGAAGCGGTTCCGGGACGCCCGCGAACAGCTCGTCCGGCCGTTCAAGGCCGATCGCGCGGAGCATCTCGAGCCGTTCCGCGGCGGTCGAGGGGACATAGCTTCCCATCTTATTCCTCCTCCGCGCAGAATGCCTCGTATTGCGCGGCGTCCAGCAGTTCCCCGCGGCCGGTGATTCCCGAGACCTCGAAGATCCACGCGTCGTAGGGCCGCTCGTTGATCGCCTCGGGCGCGCCCTCGAGCTCGGCGTTCGCGCGCGACACCGTGCCGGTCACGGGGCTCACGATGTCGGCGACCGCCTTGACGCTCTCGACGTCGGTCGCGACCTCGCCCGCGGCGACCTCCGCGCCCGCTTCCGGCAGGTTCACAAACACGATGTCGCCGAGGCTCGCCTGCGCGAAGTCCGTGATGCCGACGAGCGCCGTGTCCTCGCCGGTGAATTTTACCCACTCGTGCGATTTGGCGTAGAGAAGCTCCGAAGGAATGTGTGCCATGAAAACGCCCTCCTTTATGATTATTTCTGTCGCTTGTAGAACGGCAGCGGCGCGATCTCCGCGGACACGCGCCTGCCGCGGACGTCGACGTCGAGAACCGTTCCGATTTGCGCGTGCTCGCTTCGAATCAGCGCCATCGCGTACGCGCCGCCGAGGTGCGGAAGGTGCGTGCCGCTCGTGGTGACGCCGATCTTCTCGTCCGCGAGGTACACGTCCTGCCCCTCGCGCGCGATGCCCTTGCCGGTGATCTTCAATCCCACGCGCGCGCGTGGCTTTCCGCGCCGGAGCATCGCGTCGCGGCCGATGAACTCGTGCTCGGGCTTCACCGCCCACGAAAGCCCGGCCTCGATGGGCGAGATGTCGTCGGTCATCTCGTGGCCGTAGAGCGGCATGCTCGCCTCGAGCCGGAGCGTGTCGCGCGCGCCGAGGCCGCACGGCTCCGCGCCGGCTTCGAGCAGCGCCCGGAACATTTTTTCCGCGTCCCGGGGCTTCGTATACAATTCGTAGCCGAGTTCGCCCGTGTAGCCGGTGCGCGAGAGCATGCACGGGATGCCCGCGACCACGGCCTCGGGCGTGAAGCTGTAGTACTTCTTCGGAATCTGCGCCTCGTCGGAAAGTGTCAGCAGAATGTCCCTCGACAGCGGCCCCTGCAGCGCGATCTGCGCCCAGTCGTCGGAGACGTCGGTCATCAGGACATTTCCCTCGAGATGCGCGCGCATCCAGTCGACGTCCTTTGCGCGGTTCGCGGCGTTGACGACCGCCATGTAGCGCACGTCCGAAAACCGGCAGACGACGAGGTCGTCGACGATGCCGCCCTCCTCGTTCAGCATCGGCGAGTAGCGCACCTGCCCGTCGACCATTCCCGAGAGGTCGTTCGCCATCAGCCGGTTCAGCGCCTTCAATGCGTCCGGCCCCTCGAACAGAACCTCGCCCATGTGCGACACGTCGAAAATTCCGCAGCGCTCGCGCACCGCCATGTGCTCGCGGATGACCCCGTTGGGGTACTGCACCGCCAGAAGGTAGCCGGCGAACGGCACGATTTTGCCGCCGAGCGATTCGTGCAGTTCGTACAGCGGCGTCTTTCGCTCCATGATTCAACACTCCCCTCTCAACAAATAAAAAGGACCGGGGCGCGTCAAACACGCGCGCCTCTGTCCTAGACCTGAAAGATTCTCCCCGGCGAAGGGTTCGCCCCCGGCGAAAGGTTCGCTCCGACGGGGATTGCTTCTTCGGTGCCGCTTTACGATCCGCCCGCTGCGAAGCTGACCCGCGGCTTTCCAGAGTCTCGTCCGGTTCCGGTCCTTTTGCCTGAGAGTTGTCCGCGCATGCCCCTTCGGCGCCTTTCGGTCTCTCCCGGAACCATCACACGAAATATGTGGAGTTTTCACGCGTCCCTAGGTAAGCACTGATTGAATGAGGTGGTGGACTGCCGAGGCGATTTTTCGTCCCCACACGGAGCCAGCAGGAAGCCGTAGCAGCGCTACGGCGACCGGATGAGCGACAAAGTGGGGGCGGAAAAGCGACCGACAAGCCTGCCGCCGAATAAATCAGGGATTACCCTAAGCCCATTGTACCGGAAGTTTCCACCGCTGTCAAGCGTCATTTGACCGGCGGAAGGACGACCGTGAACCGCGTGCCGATCCCCTCGCGCGAGAGCACCTCGAGATGCCCGCCGTGGCTCTCGGCGATCCACCTCGCGATCGACAGCCCGAGCCCGGTGCCGCCGCTGTTCCGGGCGCGGGCGGGGTCGGAGCGGTAGAACCGGTCGAACACGCGCCGGACGTCCTCGCGCTTGATGCCGATGCCGGAGTCCTGCACCTCGATTCGCGCCTCGCCCCTGTCGCCCCGCCGGGCGCGCAGCCGGATCATGCCGCCCTCGGGGGTGTACTTCGCGGCGTTGTCGGCGAGCACGCGCGCGCACTGCTTGAGCACGTCGTGGTCGGCGGTCGCCAAGACGTCCGGCTCGGTGTCGATGCGCCAGTCGTGCGCGCGGTCGATCAAAATCGAGTCCTCGTAGACCTCCTTGACGAGCTCGGAGACGTTCACGCGCTTGAAATCCAGCTTGCTCCGGCCCATGTCGCCGCGCGCGAGGAACAGAAGCTGGTCGACGAGCTTTCGCATGTACTCGCTCTCGGACTTGATCGCGGCGATCGACTCGTCCAATATCTTCTCGTCGCTCTTCCCCCAGCGGTCGAGCATGCCGGCATATCCCTGGATCACGGCGATGGGCGTGCGCAATTCGTGCGACGCGTCGGACACGAACTGCCCCTGCTGCCGGTAGGACTCGTGCAGCCGCGTCAGCAGGTTGTTGACGGCTCCCTCGAGCCCCTCGAGGTCGCGGTCGCCGGTGTGCAGCTTTTCCTCCGGGCGCATCGACTTGATCCGGTCCTCGAGCTCGTGGAGCTTGCCGTCGTCGACCGCCGGCGGCGGGCCCTCGTACGCCTGCTGCTTTTCGAGCAGCGCCCGCGTCGCGCGCGCCATCTCGTTGAGCGGCCGGAGCAGCCTTCGCGCGCGCTTGCCGCCGAAGAGCATCTGAGCGAGCACCGAGAGCGCCTCGACGATCAAAAGGATCCGAAAGAGCGGAAACGCGGCGTCGTAGAACGGCCGGACCTCGACCTCGACGCGCCGGTCCTCCGGCGCGGCGAACGCGTATTTCGAAAGGCGCACGCGGGTGAGCAAATCGCCGTCCTCGGCCAGGTTGAATTCGCGCGCGAGGTTGAACCGCCACCGGTCGCCCAGCGCCGCGCGCTCGTGAAAATGCGCAAAGCCGACCGCGGCGAGCGCGATCAGCAATATGTCCAGCCAGATGAACAGCCGGATCAGCCGGAGCGTCCAGAAGCGCTTGATGCTTCGGGCCGTCGAGGTCATGCGGCGGCTCTCGCTCATGCTTCCGCGTCGCGGAAGACGTAGCCCACGCCGCGCACCGTGTGGATGTATTTCGTGCCGAACCGGTCGTCGATCTTCGCGCGCAGGTAGCGGATGTACACGTCGACGACGTTCGTCTCGCCCATGTAGTCGTAGCCCCAGACCTTCGAGAGAAGCTGCTCGCGCCGAAGCACGAGCGACCGGTTCTCCATCAGCGCCTGCAGAAGGTCGAACTCGCGGCTGGTGAGCTGTATCTCCTCGCCCGCGAAGGCGACCGTGTGCCGCGCCGGGTCGAGCGAGAGGCGCCCGGAAGTGAGCAGCCCCGCCCCCGGCAGGCTCGCGGGCGCGCGCTTCCGGAGCGCGACGCGGATGCGCGCGAGCAGCTCCTCGATGTCAAACGGCTTCGTGATGTAGTCGTCCGCGCCCATGTCGAGCCCCGTCACCTTGTCGATCACCGCGTCGCGCGCGGTGACCATGATGACGGGGACTTGCTTTGTCCTGCGCAGCCGGCGGAGAAGCTC